>URZD01000012.1 GCA_900552305.1 uncultured Eubacteriales bacterium | reverse complement strand
ATACAAACGAATTTAACATGAAACAGGATATTGCGGCGGCAAGGGTTATCATGAAAAGCGGCGCGCCGTTTGTTCAGCTGCCGTGTATGGGCGTTGTGAGCGGCTTTACTGTGTCAAAGCCGGAGCTTGAATACTGGTTTAAGGGCAAAAATGAGCTTGCGGACTACCTTGCAAAAAGCACGGTTGAGGAAGCAGAAATATATACCGCGGTGAAAACATGGACAAGATGTATATGGGACGTTACTGCGGTTGCGTGGCTGCTCAATGATGATAACCGTTTTATGCTGTCGCGAATCGAGAAAACATCGCTGCCAACCTATGATTATCATTATACCGCGGACCCTGATGGTGAGCCGATGCGGTATGTGTACCACATAAACCGTGATGTACTTCTTGCCGACCTTGTGAAAAAGATTGTCGGAGAGATATAAAAACAGGATATTTACGGCACAACCCCCGCTGTTCGTTTTTGAGCAGCGGGGGTTGTGTATGTTTGGTTGTCGGTATTATGCTTTTTATTTCCGATTTGCGATTTCGTTCGCGGTGTATGTAATGCTCACCATGTCTCCGCGTGTGAAATCAGGTTTGCTTTCGAGCGCTGCAGCCTCGTCAGATGTCAAAAGACCTGCATTCTGCGCCATAAGGAAAGCGTTTTCCGGCGCGGCGGTTTCGTGACCGAGGGCGCGGAGTACAAGAGTTGTAAACTCCTTTGCCGAAATGTCGCGGTCGGGAGTGAACTCTGTGCTGCTTGTACCCATAACTATGTTGTTATTGTATGCGCACATAACATAGCCGTAGTACCAATCGTCCTTTGCAACGTCATCAAAAACAGGAGTATAGGAGGATGTAAGCGCCTTATCCTCCTTGCCGAGAAGGCGAATCAGCATTGTTGCACCCTCCGAGCGGGTAAGTGTGCGGTCAAGCTCATAGCCGTTTTCCGTACCCTTGAAAAGTCCCTTTTCATTTAAAGCGTCCGCCTTCTGTGTTTCGGTCAACTTTATTTCGGGTTTGGTATCTTTTGGCTCGTCTGTTTTTGTGTCCGTCTTTTCGTTAGTCTTTATATCCTCGGTTTTTGCATCGGTTTTGTCCTTATCCTTGTTGTCCGTGTCCTTAACCTCAGTTTTGTCCTTGTCGGTTTTATCGGTCTTATCCGTCTTATCGGTATCTTTTTTTGTGTCGTTGTCAATCTCGTCAAGCCGCTCCCACTTGTCACTGCCGGGTTTTTTGATTATTTCGTTGCCGTCTTTGTCCTTGGATAAAATGGGGTCAGAGGTGTCGTTGAGTTCTTCTTTTTCCCGTTGCTCACGCAAGTATTTCTGCGTGTCCTCGTCTTCTAGCTCGCTGATTCTGATAAATTCGTCCTGTGTGTAAGCCTTTCCTATTTCAAAGTTACATTCTTCGTTATTGGCTCTGTTGTAATAGCTTTTGTAGAAGTAATACGGGATAATATACCATTTGCCGCCGCTCTTTACATAATACGCGCTCATATGCAGACGATCCCAAATAAGCAGATTTAAAATTTCTTCGACATCATCAAAGTTATTTTGCTCAATAAATTTTGCAGGCTCATCCGTGTATAGCGCAATAGGGCAGTTCATTTTAGCGACCATATTTGTTAGCTTGCTCCTTAAACTCGTTTCGGTAATCTTACCTTGTTCAAAAAAAACGAGCCAAGTGTCAGAGCCGTCTGCAAGCGGTATAATTACCGACATCTCGGAGTAAAAATCATCATAAGGATTGGGTTTTCTTTTCATACCATAGTGATCCGAAAGCCCGGAAATACTGATTTGTTTTTCGTCAATCGTTGAACGGTCAATCCCGGATTCGTTTAAAGCCATATCGATATACTTGGAAAATGTTTTTTGTGCGTTTGCCATGCCTTTTGCGACCAAATCGTTATCGGCAGCAAACACGGCGGCAATGTTAAAGCAGAGTAATAAACAGATAATCAAAGACAAAATTTTTCGCATCTTAATTGCTCCTTTTTTTATATTTTGATAAAAAATGCACACAAGCAGAAAGTCAGAACTGCTTGTGTGCATATATATTATTATCTTATCAGGATGTAGTTTTTAAATTCTTCAACGGAATACAAAGCGCCTGTTTCCCCGCTTGTAACATATGGGAGAATGTATTCTGAATCCGATGTCTTTACACACAAAGCAAGCGTATTGTTATTTCTAATATAAATATACCTTAAATCTACAATATTGTCAATACCTTTTTCCAATAACAGATTTTGGATAGAGGTTTCATCAATAAAGCTGTTTGCGTTGTCATATGAATTTTGCTCTGCAACGTACATAACATACCACTTGCCGGCACGCTCCTGTGCTGCCTGTAACATTCTTTCTTTGTATGAGTTGTCAAGGTTTAATGCGTTTATTCTTGCCTGAACGCTTTCAAACGCTTCGCCCTTTTTCAAGAATGTAAATGCTATACTGTTGTCAATATCACTTGCAACAACCCACAAATCGTTATTTTCTTCCAGTTTAGAATAAACAGAGGTGGTATTGCTATTAACAGAAACGCCGTAAAACTTTATTCGTTTTTCCTGTAAAGCCGCTTGTGCTTTTACTTTGTTTGGTGCGGTATCATAAATTTCATCGTTTTCCAAATCTTTAACAGAAATTTCAGGACTTAAATAAGACATAACCGCACTGCTGTTTTCTAAAGCTGATGAAATTTCATCATATCTGCTGTCTGCAACGTCGGTAGTCAACGCATATGCGTTTGCGCTTAAAATTACTGCGCATAACGACACGGATATTGTTTTAAACAAGTTTGATTTCATAATAATTTCATCCTTTCTTTAGTTATAAACCGGCTGTAAAGTAGCTCTGTAATTACTTTCGAGAATATTTGTACCTTTATAGGTGCTTCTGTATACCAGTCCGTCACCGTCATCAAAGAGGAAACCGTCCTGAAGAAAATCATCATAGTTAACCGTAACTCTGCTTCCGGTATCCGGCGTATAATACTTTATAGTATTTCTTCCAACGCTTACCGCTTCAAGTACCACATATCTTCTGTAGCTCGCGCCCTGACCTTCGCAATCCACATAAAATACAACCGGCTGGTCATATTCATAAACAAATCGTGCCAATTCGTCAATGGTATAAATCTTATTGGTTTCAACCTCAAATTTGGGAGTGTTTAACACGTCACCCGCATAAATGTAGTCAGCAGCCTTTGCCAACTGTGTGGGATTTGCTTTTTGACGTACTGCATATTCGCTTGCATCATCCGAAGTATAGTTTGAAGTTATAAAAACACACGCGTTTTTATAATTACGTCCCGAGGAACTGTTTTTAAACCGCCTGTTGTATGTGAAATTTCCGAGGACATCGGCGCAGGCTGCCCAATCAGTTCTCTCATTTGTCTCCGGCAGATTACTGCCAAACGAAAACGATACTGTGGTGTTTTTTGCGGAGCTTCTTGATATTTTGTAAGTATCTATGCCGCTATAATTACCGTCTTGTGAATATACGCGTATAAAATATGTTCCGGGCTGATAAAGAACACCGTGCATAGTTCTGTTGCGCGTTCCTGTTACAATTGTTTCGTTTGATACTATAGTCGGACGTTCATCGGAATCGGCTTCGCGGTATCTTAAATCAAAATTATAAACACAACTTGTAGGAATTTTAAGATTAACACTGTACGGCGTCGGAACTTGGTCGGCTGTTAGCGTGAATTTGTACCAATCATTTTGACCGTCTTTGGTTATACTTGCGGTAATGCTGCTTGTAAGCTCCGTTGCATTTTCGTAGCCTTCGACAAATGCCGACGCACTTATCCCGCATATAACTGTGGATATAGCAGCAACTGCTGCTACAAGTGTGAGTTTGCGTATAGCTTTAAATTTCATAAAACACTCTCCAATAAAATATTTTCTTAAAGTAAATCGACCTTTTAAAATGATTTTTTTTCTTTGATTTTGTCTTTATCAGTATTCAACAACATTACTGTATTTCACAATTGTTTCAACTGTTTTTCCGTTGCTGTCGTATGCTTTATGTGTTACTTTCAACCTATAAGAATAGCCTTTGTCAACATAATACGACTTATCTACTACTGCGGTATTTGCACCAGTGGCACTCCAAGATTTAAACTTATGCCAACCACCATTGTTTTGTTGTAATTCAACTGTTGTTCCTGCACTGTATGCCGGACTAACAATAGTTTTTCCAAAACACCATGCACTCCCCAGTGCGTTAATGGAAATATCGGCATCGGTAAAAGAAATCGCAATATTATATGGAATAATGCTATCAGGAGAATTAAACGCTACTGTATTATCAGCAAACACAGCAATATTGCTGACACATAAAGCAAAAATCATTAAAACTATCAATACTTTTTTCATAGCAAGGTCACCCCCTTTCATGTTTTATACTTATATAACTCCAAAAACATGAAAAAGGGGACAAAATTTTCTAAAATTTTTAAAAATTATTTTTTAGACCTTTTGCTATTTTGAAAATTTCATCTTTTGAGATGTTTCCTAAAATCGTGTATGCCCATTCATCATCGTGCAATATCAAAGCATTGATATTGGAATTAGTTGTGTACACGGCATCATAACCATTTAATTTTACTTTCTCTTTCGTTCCTTGTTCTGTATCAATACTAAAATTGCCATTAACATTATCTACCGAAAGTTGAAAGTATTTGTTTTTATTTTCAAATTGCAAAAAAAGACTTTTTGAACTTTCGCTACTGTCTTTAAGTTCAAATCCCTCCGGAATATAATTTAGCTTTAGCCTATCGTCCATTTGTGGAGCAGGTTTTTCGTCCGTGAAGTTATAATCCGTATTCGGCGCGTCTTTATTAAACATAAAGTTCAGAAAACGGACACGCCATGCGCTTACGCTGAAAATCGTTGCACAGGAAAATACAATAAGCGCAAGGAATATACACGCCGCGCGCACCGCATATTTGCGGAATTTTTTTGCCGCAATTTTGCGCCGCTCGGATTTAAAAAGACGCTGCATTTTGGCTTCGTGTTCGTCCGAAAACGAGATATTATCGGTCGGCATTTCAAGCTCGCCGCTGTCCTTTTCGACCGTTATGTGCGCAGCTTCATCAAGCAATTCATCTATAGCCTTGTTAAATGCGTCATTATAATTACTCATTTTATCTGCTCCTTACTGTATTCTTTCAAAATCATTGCCTTGGCGCGCTGAAGCCGTTTCTTTACTGCTTCTTCGCTTATGCCCACGGTTTTGGCTATATCTTCACGGCTCATGTTATAGGCGCGGCGGAGGAGGAATATATCACGGTACTTGGGGTCAAGCTGCGAAATACACTCCGCAAGGCGTTTTGCGCTTTCCTTCCCTATAACAATATCCGACGGATTATTATCGGAAGCAAGCTCCGATTCCGTATCGTCGGTTATGCCAATAATGCTTTCCGAGTGCCTTTTTCTGTAAATATCCTTGGCAACATTCCTATATATAATAACTAAAAAATTCCGAGTGCGGGGACAATCATTTTCATCAATCTTATGTAAATTGTTTATTATTCGTATAAAGGATTCGCTGATTACGTCCTCGGCAAGATGTTTATCCTGCAAAATAGAGAAGGCTTCCTTATACATCAGCTTTCTGTACATATAATATAGACGTTCGACCTTCAGCCGGTCGTCCTTGTCGGATATTGCTGCAAAAAACATATATTTAACATTTCCCTTCCGTGTTTATGTGAAAATTTCCGAATGTATTAAAGCGAAAAGGCTGCCGCGGAAGGTTTCCGCCGCGGCAGCCTTTATGTTTCAAAATGTTTTTGCCGGATTATCTTCCGAAACTTACGCCTGTTGCCTCTGCAATAGTAACCAGCTCGCCGTTCGGGTCAACAGCTTTGTTTGCGCCGATTACATTTTCAAGGGATTCGTATGACATCTGATTGCCCTTTAATGTAACCATGTTGCCGAATTTGCCCTGCATAAGCAGCTCTACGGCATGTGCGCCGTATCTTGTGGAAAGGATTCTGTCGTTTGCGGTCGGTGAGCCGCCCCTTTGTACATGACCGAGGATTGCTGCGCGTGCTTCAAGACCAACAAGCTTTTCAAGCTGCTCCGCAACTACGTTTGCGATTCCGCCGAGACGAATCGGGTCGGGACTGTTTTCAACGACCTTGGAAACGACAACCTCGCCGTTCTTAGGTTTTGCGCCCTCTGCAACAACAACGATTGCATAGTTCTTGCCCCTTGCATAGTTAGCCTTGATTGTCTCCGCAACCTTGTTTATATCGTACTCTATCTCAGGAATGAGAATCGCGTCAGCCGCACCGCCGATACCTGCCGAAAGAGCGAGGAAGCCGGCATATCTGCCCATTGCCTCAACGGTAATGATTCTGCTGTGTGATTCAGCGGTTGTTTTAAGTCTGTCGATTGCCTCAACAGCGGTGGAAACAGCCGTATCAAAACCAAAGGTTGTGTCGGTTGCCGCAAGGTCGTTATCGATTGTCTTGGGAACACCGATAACCTTTACGCCCTTACGCGAGAAGTCACGGCCGCTTGTAAGCGTACCGTCGCCGCCGATTACAACCAATGCGTCGATGCCCGCCTTGCGGAGATTCTCAACGCCCACGTCCGAAACATCGCCGTGGCAGGTGTTTCCGTTTTCGTCCTCGTAAGTATAGTCAAAAAGATTGTCCTTGTTTGAGCTGTAAAGGATAGTACCGCCCTTTGAAAGGATTTCCTCAACCTTGTCAAGGCTAAGGTTTACAAACTCGTCGCCGCCAAGATAAAGACCGCGGTAGCCGTGCTTGATACCAACAACCTCCAGACCGTATTTCATTATTGCCGTTTTTGTTACGGCACGAATAACCGGGTTAAGACCCGGGCAGTCGCCGCCGCCTGTCATGACGGCAATTCTTTTGATTTCACTCATAAATAATACCTCCAACAAATAAATAATCTGTATGTTCCGACATTTTCCCCGCTAATCGGAAGAAATGTGAACAGACACAAATATACAACCTTATATATTTTATCCTAAAATAACTTTTTTTTCAAGAGAATTTGCAAAATTTGTTTAACTTTTATAAAAAAAAGGTATTTTAGGCGGTCACTATGGTTGTTTGTTCTAAAATATGCGGCATACAAAAAATTTTTTTTATTTCTTCACACTTAGTTCACAAAAATATAGTATTATTTTGAGTAGATTATAACAAATATATGCTTCATAGGAGGATTAAAAATGAGTGAAAACAATTTGCAGGGTCAAAAAAGCCCTTTAAAAAGATTTTTTTCAGGATTAAACCCCAAAAAACTGTTCAGCAAGGAATTTTATACCAAAAAAAACATAATAATCCTTGTTGCGGTTGTACTTATCATTGCACTGCTTTGTTTCTTCGTTTTCGGTAAGGGTAAAAACAACAAAACTGAGGAACAGAAGTACACGGAAGCACAGGCGGAGCGCATGGACATTACGGAGACTATCGAACAGAGCGGCGTTATCGAGCCTCTTGACAGGTACGAAATCACCTCGCTGGTAAAGGGCGAAATAATTTCATCTCCTTACGAAGAGGGCGACTATGTTGAAGAGGGCGCAACGCTTTATCAGATTGATGATGAGGACGCGCAACTCAACATCGAAAAAACGCAGAACAGCATAGAAAGGTCGCGTATGTCGCTTGAAGAGACCTCGGACGATATTTCAAAACTGAGTATCTATGCAAACGCGAGCGGAAAGCTGTCCGAATTTACAATGAAGATGGGCGACACGGTAAGCGGAGTAATAGGTAAAATTACAAACACCGACAATCTGACGGTTGATATTCCGTTTTCCGCTGCGGATTTTGACAAGATTTCGGTCGGAAACAGCGTCACAATCACAAGCGCGCTGTACATGACCTCTATGTCGGGCAGAGTCAGCCATAAATATGACGCAACGGCGGGAACGGGCAATGACGGAAGCGTTTTGAAGAATATCGAAATCGAAATTCCAAACCCCGGCTCGCTTGCCGAGGGAACGACTTTTGCGGCAACGGTAAACACGCCGTACGGTACGGTAAGCTCCGCGGGGTCGGGTACAATAGGCGGCGGAACCGTAACAACGCTTAAAGCGGATGTAAGCGGTACGGTTTCGTACATTGCGGTGAAGGACGGCGACTATGTAAAGAAGGGTCAGCTTATTGCAAAGCTCACAAGCGACTCGCTGACAAATTCGCAGCGTTCCAATCAGCTTAACCTGAAGGACAGCGAGCTTAGCCTTAAATCGAGCCGGAAGAGCCTTGACGATTACAACATAACATCGCCTATATCCGGAACGGTTATAACTAAGAACAGCAAAGCGGGTGACAAAATTGACAACTCAAATTCGCAGACGGTCATGATGGTTGTTGCCGATATGAGCAAGGTTAAGTTTACGATTACGGTTGATGAGCTTGATATAACAAAGATTGCTCTCGGACAGACTGCGGTTGTTGACGCGGACGCGCTGCCGGAGGAGACATACGAAGCGAAGGTCACATCAATTGCGGGCGAAGGTACCTCGACCGGCGACGGCGTTACCACATTTAAGGTAGAGCTTACGATTGACGAACCGGGTAATCTCCGCTCCGGAATGAACGTAAACGCAAACATAGTTATAGAGGAAGCGAAGGACGTAATCGGAATACCGGAGGAAGCTCTGATGAACACAAAGGGTTCGACCGCAAAGGTTTTGGTTAAGTCCGACAAGGCAGCGTCAAAAAATGACAAAAAGAATGCGGAAGGCGGCGACGCCGACAAAGCAAAGGGCAAGTCTGCGAGCGCCGGTTCAATCCCCGCAAACGCGGATGCAAAGAGCGGCATTAATAAGGGTACGAACAGCGCGCCGACAGGCGACAGCGGCAAAGGTTCAGGCGGAGCGCCGGCGGGAGGAAACGCAGTTCCTGACGGTTATGAAATGAGAGATATTACGGTCGGAATTTCAGACGGAACGAATATAGAGGTTGTTTCGGGACTCAGCGAGGGCGAGACAATCATATATATTCCTAAGTCGGGCGAGTCTGACAATCCGTTTGCCGTGATGATGGGCGGCGGAATGGGCGGTCGTCCCGGCGGCAGTCAAGGCGGAGGACCGGGCGGCAGCGCTCCCGGTGGCGGAGGCCCCGGCGGCAGATAAGGAGATGCTGATATGACAGACAAAGTTATTTCAAATTCCGAATACATGATTGAAATTCAGGATATGTACAAAATCTACAAGATGGGCGACAACGAGGTGCGTGCGCTTAACGGAATAAACCTTAAAATCAAACCGCATGAGTTTGTAGCGATAATAGGCCCCTCCGGCTCAGGTAAGTCAACGCTTATGAACATGATAGGCTGTCTTGACACGCCGACCTCCGGCAAGTATTACATTGACGGCAACGAGGCGAGCAAGCTGAAGGATGACGAGCAGGCGGCAATCAGAAACAAGAAAATAGGGTTTATATTTCAGCAGTACAATCTTCTGACAAAGCTGACGGTTGAGGAAAACGTGGAGCTTCCGCTGATTTATGCGGGAGTTCCCGCGGCAAAACGGCGCGAGATGGCAAAGGTTGCGCTTGAACGTGTGGAGATGTATGAAAGACGTTTTCACAAGCCGTCAGAGCTTTCCGGCGGTCAGCAGCAAAGAGCGTCAATCGCGAGAGCGCTTGCGGCGCGCCCTCCGATGATTCTTGCAGACGAGCCGACAGGCGCGCTTGATTCAAAGACAGGTACCGAGGTGCTTAATATGCTTAAAGAGCTGCACCAAGAGGGGAAAACCGTTGTTCTTATCACTCATGATAACAAAATTGCGCACGAGGCGGACCGTATCGTAAGAATCAAGGACGGTCAGATTGTATTTGATTCGCTTACGGACGGCGACAAGTCAGAAGTTAATGTGTAGGAGGTTTTCGAGTGAATATATCACAGGCTTTAAAAATGGCAATAAAGAGCATTACTGCAAGTAAGATGAGAACCTTTCTTACAATGCTCGGAATTATAATAGGCGTCTGTGCCGTAATTGTGCTTGTAAGCGTGGTACAGGGGTCAACGGGAAGTATTACCGACTCAATCGAATCGCTCGGCGCAAACTCGATTACGGTTATGTTCCGCAGCCGTAACAGCTCAAAATTTGTGAGCTATGATGAAATGCAGCAGTTTATGGAGGACAACGAGGAATATATTTCATATGTAGTGCCGAATATGAGTACGCAGTCAACGGTAAAATACCGGTCGGAAAATCTGACATCAAGTGTTACAGGTACAACAAGCGATTATATTACGGTAAAAAACCGTGATATGTCAAGCGGAAGATTTATAAGCGACATTGACACGGAGCGAAGGCGGCGCGTTGCGGTAATCGGCAGCTATAATGCGCAGGAACTTTTCGGACTTGAAAGTCCGATAGACAAGCAGATAAAGATTAACAATGAGCTTTTTACCGTTATCGGCGTTATGGAGGCGATTTCGGATTCGGAGGAAAGCTCGGATGACGATATAATAATTATTCCGTATTCCTCGGGGCGTACGATTTTTAAGACAAGCAAAATCCGCTCATATGTTGTGTGGGCATCCTCATACGATAACGTAGAGGAAGCGGTGCGAAGGGTAAAGAGCTTTTTATACTCAAAGTTTCAGGACGAGGACGAGTATAACGTCATCAGCGTTGCCAGCATGATGGATTCGCTGAGCGAGATAACAACCATGATGACGCTGCTCACGGCGGGCATTGCGGGAATTTCGCTTGTTGTCGGCGGTATAGGAATTATGAATATAATGCTTGTATCGGTTACGGAGCGTACCCGTGAAATCGGTATAAGAAAGGCGATAGGCGCAAAGCGCGCAAGCATAATGGCGCAGTTCCTCATCGAGGCAGCGATAGTCAGCTGCATGGGGGGAGTCGTGGGAATTGTAATAGGAACGGTCGGATCCGTCTTGCTCGGAAATGCAATGAGTATAAAGGCGTTCCCAAATCCGTGGGTAATGTTCGGCGCGTTCCTTTTCTCGGCGGCAATAGGTATTTTCTTCGGCTGGGCGCCGGCAAACAAGGCTTCTAAGTTGAATCCTATTGATGCGCTTCATGCAGACTAATATATTTGAAGGGAAGGTTGATGAAATTATGAACATTAAGAAATTGACATCGGCGCTTTTGGTAGCGGTAATGGTTTTATGCACGGTGACAGTGCCGAGCTTTGCGTCCGGCTACAAGGATGTTGACGACAGTCAGTATTTTGCGGAGGCAGTTAACTCGCTGTCGCTTTACGGCATAGTTTCCGGATATGCGGGATATTTCAATCCCACGGCATATGTTACACGCGCGGAATACGCAAAGATGATTACGCTTGCTTGCGGACTTGACGACGAGGTTTACAGCAGCACCGGAAACAGAAAGTTTGACGATGTTCCTGTAGGCTACTGGGGCGTCGGATATGTGAACACCTCGGCAAACAACAAGCTGATTGTCGGCTATCCGAACGGACTTTTTTTGCCGGAGAACAACATCACATTTGCCGAAGCGGTAACCGTACTGCTCCGTGCAATGGACTACACCACGGCGGACCTCGGCGATAACTGGCCGTATTCGTACATGGTTAAGGCTGCAAGCCTCGGACTTACGGACGGCGTACAACTTGCCGACAATTCGTATATAACGCGTGCCGACCTTGCGGTAATCATAAACCGCGCGCTCCAGACCGAGCTTAACGGTTCGACAAAAAAGATGATTTCCAAAATGGATATAAATATGACCGATGAGGTTTTGGTCATAGCAACGAAAAACGAGGACAAGAGCCTTGACGCGGACACGGTAAAAACCGACAGCGGAACGTACAGACTGGCTGACACAAACCTTGAATTTACGCCGCTTACCAAGGTTAAGTTGGTGCTTAACGACAATAACGAGGTTATAAACTTTGTTACGGTTTATGTGCCTGAAAAGCAGGCTACAACGGTTGACAGCTATGTATCGGGAACGACATATTTCGCCAACGGCGTTACAAGCAAATCAATAAACATAAAGGACAGCACACCTGTTTATACCGACGGTACAATTACAAACTACGGCGCGTACAAGGATAAAATCGAGGACGGAGCGGCTGTACTTATCCTTTACGACAAGAACGGCGCGGTATCGTATCTTGTATTCAGCACGGCGGACATGACGGAGCCTGCGGTTATACGCACGGACGTATATTCGGCGCTTGCATCGGTAGGCGTAGATTCCGAAACCGTGAAGAATGCAAAGGTTATAAGAAATGGCTATGCGTCATCTCTTGACAAACTGCAAACATATGACGTGGTTTACTATTTCGCGGATAACGACACGGTTTATGCGTACAGTGACAAGCTGTCGGGCGTATATACGGACGCATTCCCGAACAAGGCTGCGGTATCGAGTATCAAGATTTCCGGTACGACCGTTGAGCTTGAAACGCAGACCGCGGCATACAAGCTGGGCGAGAAGGCGGGCAGTTACAAGCTCAACTCAAAGATTACGGCGCTTCTCGGCAAGGACGGCAAGGTTGTGGACGTGGTTGATTTGAACACTGCGGGCGCGGCGAATTACGGAATACTGCTCTCGGTTGATTCGGAGATGTCAACGGATGTTCTTGAAAGCGGACGTCAGACAAACTACATTGTATTCATGAACGGCGAGGGTAACACCGTGCGCTATAAGACCCAAAAGGACTACAGCGAGAAAATAGGCGATGTAGGCAAGGTTGAGTTTGACTCCGACGGATACGCGCTTTTCTCCAATCTTACATCAACTTCAAGCGCGGCGAGTGTAGGCGGCGCGATTGACAAAAACAACAGAAAGATAGGCGACAGGTGGCTGACAAGCGACTGCGTGATAATAGAGCGTACCTACGCTCCCGATACACGAACGGGCGTTGCAACGGCAAAGGTAATCGATTTTGACGAGATAAAGCTCTCGGAGCTTACGTCAAAGCAGATTATTTACGCGGTTACCTCGGGCGATTTCGGCGATATTTCGCTGCTGATAGTCGAGGGCGTGACAAAGGCGCAGAGCAGCTACGGAATTATAACCGGAACGGAGGGCGGCTCGGCATCCGGCAGAGGTACCTACGAAATCCTGGCGGACGGAACAACAAACAGCTATTCGGCAAGCTTCTATAAGAAGATACCGACAGGAACGGGCGTTTCTTATGTTCTGGACAGTAAAGGACAGCTTACGGCGCTTACGGCTCTGATCAAGGTTGGCTCAACATCAACCTGCAGCGCGCTTGATTTTACGCGAATCAAGATTGGCAGTGACGTCTTTGAGGTTGCGGACAATGTACAGATATTCAGAAAGAACGGCACCAATTCATACATCAGTATGTCAATGTCGGATGCCGAAAAGCTGAAGGGCGTAACGGTTAATGCGTATGCGGACGCAAGCCCGTCACTCGGCGGCACAGTCAGAGTGATTGTTTTTAACCAGTAAATATTGGCGAAACGACGGCGATTTTTTGATAATCGCTGTCGTTTTTTGATGAAAAATAACAATTTTTCAGCTTGTGCATTAAAATTATTAAAAATATTGAAAATAAGTATTGATAAATTTAATGTTTTAATGTATAATAGAGATAATGGTTAAATGTAGCTTTATGTATTTAACCATATTGCTGCGGCGAAAACCGTGGCGGTATTGCTACGGCAGATTTTATACCTGCGTACTTCTGAGGGAGGCTCGGATAGGGTAGCGGCAATCGGCAGATTTTGATTCGGACCTACAGGAAAAGGCTTTTTTGCGGACGTCTGACAAACCTTGTCCGTACGGACTCGGCTTTTTGGATGAATACGCAAAAAACTTATCTTATAGGAAGGCTTTAAAATATGCGGAAAGCAGCTTCGACTTAACAAAGTCGGAACTTTTATACTTAAAAGCAACGGTGTTGTGTTGACGGATTATACCGTCCGAACGGAACGTTCGCTCCGCTTGAATGGTATAGCATGATACGGAACGTCCCGCGCTTTTTTGCAGCAAAGTTCAGGTCTGTGTCGATTTGGTTTATTCCTAAGTGAATTTGTATCATCTGATTTCATCCCCCTGATGAGGCGGGTTTTCTTTGGGGTAAATTCAAAGCGATACAACCGCCTTACCCCTGTGTTTCACGGTCGGATAAGGGTACAAAATCTGCCGTCTGTATTTTTTATACGGAGGTATAAAAGCCGGTGGGTTTTTGTAATTAAAACAAGGTGTTTTATATCCCCATATAAAAAATATTTTTGCGGTTTAATGTTCACAAGAGGATTTAAAGCAAAAACCAAACTTTAACACAAGAAAGGCTGCGTGGATAAAATGACAAAAATTGATATTTTTTCGGGTTTTTTGGGAGCGGGCAAAACTACGCTAATAAAAAAGCTCATAGGCGAGGCGTATAAAGGCGAAAAGGTTGTACTGATCGAAAACGAGTTCGGCGAAATAGGCATTGACGGCGGATTTTTGAAGGACGCGGGAATCGAGATTACCGAGATGAACTCCGGCTGTATTTGTTGCAGCCTGGTCGGCGATTTCAGCGAAGCTCTTAAAAAGGTGCTTGATAAATTTTCGCCTGACAGAATAGTTATAGAGCCGTCCGGCGTGGGCAAGCTGAGCGACGTTATACGCGCGGTCAGCACGGTTGTTTCCGAAAATGTTGTTATAAACAGCTATACGGCGGTTGTCGATGCAAAAAAATGTAAAATGTACATGAAAAACTTCGGCGAGTTCTACAACGACCAGATTGAAAGCGCTAAGTGCATAGTCCTCAGCCATACCGGCGGAATGGCGCAGGATAAAATTGAAAGCTGCATTTCTCTTATAAGAAACGAGAACGAGGACGCGGTAATTGTTTCCACTCCGTGGGACGAGCTTGACGGAAAGCAGATTCTTGCGGCTATGGAAGGCGCGGTAACCTTAAAATCCGAGATAGACAGCCTTATGAGCGGGGATGATACCTGCCCTGTTTGCGGGGGCCATCGCGACCATGACAAGCACGAGCATCACCACCACGAACACGATAAGCATTGCTGCGACCACGAGCATGATGAACACGAGCATGAGCATCATCACGACCATGACGGACATTGTTGCTGCGGTCACGACCACGAACATGACCACGGTCATCATCATGCCGATGATGTATTCGTAAGCTGGGGCGCGGAAACAACAAAGAAATTCACAGAGGACGAAATAAAGAATATGCTTACCGAGCTGGAAAACGAGCGCGACTACGGCATAATTCTTCGTGCGAAGGGGATTGTTGCTGCGGATGACGGCGAGTGGATTCACTTTGACTATGTTCCGGGCGAGCCTGATGTAAGGCGCGGCGCGGCGGACGTCATAGGCAGACTTTGCGTTATCGGCTCAAATATAAACAAGGAAGCTATAGAAAAGCTGTTCTCGGTAGAGGGCAAAATGTAAATCGGCAAAAATTGCACCTCCTGCGGCGAATATAGCAAAGCTGTGAAAGGGGCAAAAGTATATTTGCCGTTCACATACAAAAACGGACAGAATTAAAAACAGACGAAAAGAGCGTGAAAAAATGGAAATAGCGGTATATTTATTTACCGGCTTTTTGGAGTCGGGAAAGACAACATTCATCAAGGAAACCCTTGATGACGAGCGTTTTGCGAGCGGAGAAAGAACTCTGCTGCTGCTATGCGAGGAGGGCGAGGTCGAGCTTGACGCAAACCTGCTTGAAAAAAAGAACATCTTTACCGAGGTCATAGACGACATTGAGGATATAAATCAGGACAAGCTGCACAGCCTTTGCAAAAAGCACAGAGCGGTGCGCGTCATGATTGAGTACAACGGAATGTGGTCCTTGCCGGTACTGTATACAAACATACCGGACAACTGGATTATTTACCAGGAAATGACCTTCAGCGATGCGGGAACATTCATGAGCTACAACTCAAACATGAGAAATCTTGTTGTAGAAAAGCTGCAAAACTGCGAGCTTGCGGTGTTTAACCGCTGCACAGAGGCAACGGACAAAGCGGAGCTGCATAAAATTGTCCGTGCGGTAAGCAGGCGCTGCGACATAATTTACGAATATAAAAACGGCGAAATCGAGTATGACGATATAGAGGATCCGCTTCCGTTTGACATTGACGCGCCTGTGATAGAGGTTGGTATACGCAATTACGCGCTTTGGTACCGCGACCTTGTTGAAGATATGAAGAAGTACAACAAAAAAACAGTAAAATTTACCGGCGTTATTTCGATTGACCGCCGTATGCCAAGCGACTGCTTTGTAATAGGCAGACCGATTATGACGTGCTGTGTTGAGGATATTACATTCAAAGGCATAGTGTGCAGCGGCAGAAAGCCGCAGATGGAAAACGGCGACTGGATTGTCCTTACGGCGGAAATTCGTATAGAAAAGCACAAAATGTACCGCGGCGCGGGGCCGGTGCTTTATCTGAAGGATTACGCGGTTACATCCGAGCCGGAGGAGCCTACGGCAACATTTTACTGATAATTCTTCACACTTTCCGAAATATTGCATATACTATTTAAGAAAAATATTTTGGGAGGTAAAATTTATGTCCGGAATATGCGGAATTGCAAGCTGCAAAAGAAACCTGTGCGGCGAAATCGGAAACGTACAGGAAATGACAAGAGCCTTGATTAAACGCGGCGGAAAAAATCTGAAGGTTAAAAACTGCGACTTTGCGGTAATCGGCGGAACATCATTCGAGGAATCGGAAAACGAGGAAAGAAGTATTCCGATAAGCGTTCGGGTCGGCGACAGCGAGTACACAATCACATTTGACGGACTTGTGTATAACAGCGGCGAGGTCGCGTCAGAGCTTGAAAAGCACGGAATAGACACGGATGATTTTTCGGATGCGGAAATTGTACTCCACGCCTACATAAAATGGGGCGCAGGTTGTCTTAGGCGCTTTAACGGAATTTTTGCCGCGGCGATTTGGGATTCCTCAAAGCGGGAGTTGTTTCTGTTCCGCGACCGTTTCGGAATAAAGCCGCTTTATTATACGCTTAAAAACGAGTGCATAATTTTCGCGTCGGAGCTGAAAGGTGTACTGGCATATCCGTCCGTTGATGCGGTAATCGACAAAACAGGAGTATGCGAGGTTATGGGACTGGGTCCCGCACAAACGCAGGGCTGCGGCATTTTCAAGGATATTTATGAAATATTGCCCGCAAACTGCGCGACCTTCAACAAAAGCGGCTTTAATTCTTCGTGCTATTGGCGACTTGAATCCAAACCGTTTACCGATTCGTTCGAGGACTGTCTGGAACACGCGCGAAAGCTCGCGTTTGACGCGATAAACACACAGCTTGAGCCGAAAGGTCGGAATATGTGCTGCTTTTTGTCCGGCGGAGTCGATTCAAGCTCTATATGCGCTCTTGCCGCAAAGCGGTACGGCAGCGAGCTTAATACGTTCTCGCTGAAATATGACGGAAATGATGAATATTTTCATCCAACGGCATATCAGCCGGCATCGGATGATTCGTATATAAACGAAATGGTCGAGGCTCTGCACTCAAATCACCATGTTATAACCGTAAACAACGAGCGGCTCTTTGCGCTGCTGGAGGACGCGGTTTGCGCGCGGGATTTGCCCGGAATGGCGGATGTCGATTCCTCGCTTTATTTCCTTTGCAGTGAAATAGGAAAAGACTTTAACGGCGCGCTTTCGGGCGAATGTGCGGATGAGGTTTTCGGCGGCTATCCGTGGTTTCACCGCCGCGAGGATTTTGAAGCGAATGTATTTCCTTGGGCAAGAAACACGGAGCTTAGGCAAAGTCTGATTTCGCCGGAGCTTATGTGTCCGGACGATATAACCCATTATATATATTCGAGCTACAACAAAAGTGTGGCAAAAACGCCCCGCTGTGCCAAGGACAGCGCAGAGGAGTCGCGCCGCCGCGAGATTGCGTACCTTAATCTTAACTGGTTTATGTATACGCTCGGCGCACGTTCGGAGCGTATCGGAATGAACTGCGGACTTGAAATAAGAATGCCGTTCTGCGACCATAAACTGGTTGAATATATCTGGAATGTGCCGTGGAAATTCAAAGCGTACGATGACCGCGAAAAGGGACTTCTGCGCATGATTTTTGACGGTCTGCTGCCGGAGGAGGTTTTGTGGAGGAAAAAGAGTCCGTTCCCCAAAACGCACAATCCGCAGTATGAAGAAACGGTCAAAAAAGCGGCGCTTGAAATACTTGCGAATCCGAACTCGCGGGCGGCGGAGATTGTCAACCGCAGCTATATAGAAGATGTTGCGAATCAGCCGTCCGATTACGGAAAACCGTGGTTCGGTCAGCTTATGGCAACTCCGCAGCTTTATGCGTATGTAATTCAGCTGGAGTACTGGCTCAGTAAATATAACATAAAAATAAGTATCTGATTTTCAGAGGTGAACATATGATAAAAGCAGTTTTATTCGACAATGACGGCACGCTCCTTAACACCAATGATTTGATATTTGATTCGTATAAGGTAGCGTTTAAGACGGTTTTAAACCGCAAAATAGGCTATAATGAAATAATGAAGCTATACGGCAGACCGCTTTATTCATCGTTAATGGAATACGGCGAAAAGGGAGAGGAGCTTTATCATACCTACCGACATTATAACGAGCTTCTCCACGATGATGTTGCAAAGCCGTTTAAAGGCGCAGCGGAAGGCGTTAAAATGCTGAAAAAAGCCGGATTTACAGTCGGAATGGTTTCATCAAAAAGACGCGAACTGCTTGATAAGGGTATAAAAATAATGGGACTTGGAAACACGCTTGACATTATTGTCACGCCGGAGGATACAGAGCGGTTTAAGCCCGACCCCGAGCCGCTTTTGTATGCCGCTGACAAGCTCGGATTTTCCGCCCGCGAATGTATGTATGTGGGTGACAGCGAGTTTGACTTTCGCGCGGCGCGGGCGGCGGGCATGGAGCTTTGCGCGGTCAGCTATTCGCTTACGCCTGCTGAAAAAATAGCGGAATTTAAGCCGGATTATACGGTTGACTCTATTGTTGAGCTTGCGGAGCAGCTAAAGAGCAGGGTGGCGAATCTGTAATGGCTGCGATACTTGAACATACCGTAAAGCGCTGCGAGAACGGAAAAACCGCGGAAAGAGTTTTAAAGGCGGTTTTCGGAATATCCTCGGGACTTATTAAGGAGCTTAAAACAAGCGGAAGAATCAAAATAAACGGAATTGCTTGCCGCAGTGTAGACAAGGTTTCTGAAGGTGACATACTTTGTGCCGTTGTTGAAGAAAATGCCGCAGCGGACAATATTCAGCCGTATAAAATGGATTTGGAAATTCTGTTTGAGGATGACTACATTATTGTAATCAACAAGCCGGGCGGTTTATGTTCGCACCCCAGCATGAACAACCGCGAGAGTACGCTTGCAAACGGGGTAATGTATCACCGCAATCAAAACGGCGGGCATTACGGCTATCACATTGTGAATCGGCTTGATAAGGATACATCGGGACTTTGCGTTATAGCAAAAAACAGATACGCGCACAGTCGGCTTTCCGAGCAGATTATAAACGGAACATTCAGCCGCGGCTATACCGCAATCGTGCACGGCGTTGTTTCGCCGCCGTGCGGCTGCATAGAAATTCCGATAAGGCGCGAAAGCGACAGTGTAATAAAACGTGTTGCCGCGGCAGACGGCAAATATGCGAAAACGATTTACGAAACCGCAGCGGTTATTGGCGAAAGGTTTTCTTTGCTTGATATAAGGCTTGAAACGGGGCGAACTCATCAGATAAGAGTCCATTTTTCGCATATAGGGCATTCACTTGTAGGGGATTGGCTTTATGGGAACGGCGACATGGAACGTGACCTTATTTTGCGTCATGCGCTCCATGCAGGCAGGTTGACATTCAGACATCCGGTCACAAATATGAAACTGGAATTTTCAACAGAATTGCCGCCGGATATGAACAAACTTTTGTTAAAAATTGAGAATCAGCCGTAGATTTTATACTTTTTATTTAAAAAAACCAAAAAATTTTTGTAAAAGGTGTTGACTTATACAAAAATTTTTAGTATTCTATATATATGTTTTACAATCATGAAACATAGGCTTCGTGATTGGTATTGGGTTGATTACGGATTTAGTTACTAAAGGAGCGGTATTATGTTTTTAAAGGAAGTTGTTGTCCAAAATCAGGTTGGACTCCATGCAAGACCGGCAACCTTCTTTATTCAGAAGGCCAACGAGTTCAAGTCTTCCATCTGGGTCG
>URZD01000011.1 GCA_900552305.1 uncultured Eubacteriales bacterium | reverse complement strand
ATCAAGAACAATTTTCATCGCCCTGTGCAGCTCGTTTTTCTCCGGTTGGCTGTTTATCAAATCGATATAGCCGTTTAATCCGTTTTTTAATACAAAGTCAAAATCCAGGACAATATGCGTCCAACCCCAGTAAAAAAGCGTTGTCGGACTGTCGCAGCAAAGCCCCGACCAATACTTATTGAGGTTTTCGTATCCGACACGTCTGTAAAAGTCACCCGGATATTCACAGCCGTTATACCTAAGCCTTCCGAACAGCCTTTCGCCGGGATATTGCTTTACCGGTACAGACTCAAAAAAACGTTTAAGTCCGTTTGCTATGGCAATCGGTGATTTCAGTTCTTCTCCGTTTTCAACCGCCGCCTCTCCGTACAGAAACTTATCAACTCCGTCCAAAGCGTCCTGTGCCAGTTTTTTTATGTTTTCAGTCATAAATATCCTTCCTTCCAAATACCGTAAGCATAAGCCGATACGCAAGTTCAGCGCTCCCTTTTTCGGTATCTGCTTTGATTATATATAACAAATTTTCAAAAGTAAATGCAGAAAATAAAACTTTTATACTTTTTGAAACACTTTTATTGACTCAAATCAAATTCTGATGTATAATCTGACTGTGAAGGAGTGAAATCTTTATGTTTACGCACGGTTTCTTTGTAACAAATATTTACTCAATAGTCCGAGTTGACAGCAAACGCACGCCGTCGGCAGCGGATTTCAGCGGAAGATTGAGTTTTAACGAGCTTATTTTCAAGCTTGACGGAAACGTGGAAATACTGTTTGACGGTCAGAAATTTACCGACAAAAAGGGACAGGTTCGCTTTCTTCCAAAAACAGGACGCAAGGTTGAATATAAGGTAAAAAGAATTGAGCCGGGCAGCTGCATTGATATATACTTTGACACAAATGTTCCGATTAAATGCGACGCCTTCTCTGTCAAATGTAAGAATTATGAAAGAATGTCCATTCTGTTCAAGCGTGCGGAAACCGCATGGCGGCAAAAGAAAAGCGGCTACCTCTATACCGCCGCCGGTTATCTTTATGAAATTCTCGGTCTGCTGTATGAGGAATCGGCATATGTGCCGGGCAGAAAGCTGGAAAAAATTCAACCCGGCATGGACTACATAACCGAGCATTTTACCGAGGATTTTGAAATCGAACGGCTCTCCGCAATGTGCGGCATGAGCCACACCTATTTTAAAAAAATTTTTACCGCCGCCTGCAATATGCCGCCAAAAGCCTATATAACCCACCTGCGCATACAATATGCGTGCGACCTGCTTAAATCGGGTCAGTATAAAATCAGCGATATTGCCGAGACGGTCGGCTATAAAAACGTGTACTATTTCAGCAAGGTTTTTAAGGCTCAGACAGGCATCGCGCCAAGCAAATACAGGAAAACTATCCTTTAACGGAATGATAACAGCTTAAATCAATCTCCTTATTCACGGTTTTCGGTATCATTCAGATATTCCGTTGCCGTCATTCCCGTTGTCTTTTTGAAGTATCGGCAAAAATAGCTTTCGTCCGCAAAGCCGGACATCTCCGCAACCCTCGCCACGGTATAAAACCCCGACGCGATAAGCTCCTTTGCCCTTGCAAGTCTGAGGTCGTTTATGTATTTTATCGGCGAGGTGTTTTTGCAGACGCGGAATATCCGCCGAAAATACACGGAGCTTACGCCGCACAGTTCCGCAAGATATTCAATGCTTATATTTTCGGAGGTATATTTCCGATGTATATAATCTATTGCGGGCTCGATGATTTTCTCCACGGTTTTCGGTACATACCTTTTCTCGTGCTCTTTAAACATAGAACAGATTACCGAATACAAATCCGCCTTGCACTGCATTTCGTATTCAAACTTTTTCAGCCGAAAAGCCCTCTCTGCCGATTTAAACTTATCATTAACAAGATTTCCCATATTTAAAACAAACGGCTCAAACGAAACCTGTTCCGCAATTTTAAAATTTATCGCATAGCAATCCCCGGGTGTTTCTGCCTCGACCACATAATTTGAATGTTCCGGCATAAATATAACGTCGTTATTTCCCGTATAAAGCGTCTTTTCACCCTCAAAGGTATACTTTTTACCCCCTGATATGTGCAGTGCAAGTCCGTGTGACCCTCTGTTCATATGAACCGCCTCACCGCCGCCCTTCGGCACATAACAGGCAAGAACTATTTTTTGTATATTAAAATTATATCTGAAAAAATCCTTCATAAAATTCCGACCTCCCACATCTATTTTAACATTTTGTTTCGAAACGGTCAATAGCTTTCGAAATATTCATTGATTTTACCTCGGTTAAGTGATATATTTATAGCGAAAAATAAAATATTTCTTAGGAGGTATAACTCATGTTTAACGATGACAGAAGTTTTATAGAAAATAAATATCACAAAACCGACGAGCCGTTTAATCCTTATTCAAGAATGGCATACCACGGCTATGACTTTGACAAAAGTACCGGACTTGAAGATGAGGAAATAAAGGACGGGCTTTCAAAGCTCTATGAAAAAACAAAAGACCTGCCGCACCCTGTCGCAAAGGCATACGCGGTTAAATACGTCCTTGAAAATACAAAAATTGACATAAACGAGCACGACCTCTTTGTCGGTCTTTGGAGCGTAAACCGCCTTGCCAACTCGGTAACCCTTAACAAATGGAACGCCGAGGTTTTTGAAACCATACTCCCGAAAGTAAAACAAAAAATGAACGATATGAACGAATCGGGCGCGGTTGCGATATGGCCCGACTTCGATCACGTTGTGCCGGACTGGGACGCAATTCTCTGTCTGGGATTTCCCGGACTTAAAAAGCGCGCCGAGGAATACAAGGAGCTGCACAAAGCGCGCGGTACTCTCACGCCCGAAACAGCGGCGTTTTTTGACGGAATCATAATCGAATATACCGCGATAATCGCCCTTGTTGACAGGCTCTACCGCTTGGCGCTGACCCAAAACCACGACAAAGCCAAAAAGGTTGCCGAGTGCCTTTTGCATATCCGCGACGGCGCGCCGCAAAACATCTATGAGGCAATGCAGGTAATTTACATTTATTTTATGGTATCGGAGTGCTTTGACTCATATCAGGTGCGGTCGCTGGGCAACGGTCTTGACAATACGCTTTACGGCTTTTACAAAAACGATTTAAAAAGCGGCACATACACCAAAGAGGAAATAAAGGAGCTTTTCCGTTACTTCTTTTTTCAGTGGTCGGCAATCGGTAACTACTGGGGTCAGCCGTTCTATATGGGCGGCACAAACGCTGACGGCAGCACAAAATACAACGAGCTGTCCTATGATATACTTGACGTCTATGACGAGCTGGGGATATACAACCCCAAAATTCAGGTAAAGATAAACGAAAACACACCCGACAGGCTCCTTTTTAAGGTGTTTGACATGATACGCCGCGGCAAGAGCTGCTTTGCACTCTGCTGCGAGCCGGGCATGATGAAGGCTGTCATGGGCTACGGCGCAACGTATGAAGAAGCTCTCAATATGGATATCCGCGGCTGCTACGAAACGGGAGTCCGCGCCAACGAGGTATCCTCCGCAACCGGATATGTCAACGCTTTAAAATCGGTTGAGTATGTATTCAGCAACGGCTTTGATTCACGGACAGACAAGCAGCTCGGACTTAAAACAGGCGAGCTGAAGGACTTAAAAACCTTTGACGACTTTTACAGCGCAGTTTTAAAGCAGTGGGAAAATCTTATTGAAATGACGATTTACGTGTCGCTGCAATATGAGAAATATTTCAGCTTTATCAACCCCTCGAATATGTATTCCGCAACGATTGAGGGCGCGCTGAAAAAAGGTACGGACGCATACCAAAACGGCGTAAAGTTCAATAATTCCGCAATTCTGAACTGCGGCTTTGCAAGCCTTGTTGACGCAATCATGGCGGTAAAGGAATTTGTCTATGATAAAAAGGACGTAACGCTTGAAACGCTGTCGGCGGCTCTTGCAGCCGACTGGAACGGCTTTGAGGACTTGCATACAAAAGTAGTCAAAAGTCCGCACAAATACGGAAACGATGATGCCGAAACGGACAGATATGCTGAAGCAATGTCCGCGTATTTCGCTTCAAAGGTAAACAACCGCCCCAATGCGCGCGGCGGTGTATATAAGGCAATCATGCACACTGCAATGGAGTTTGTCTGGGAGGGCGAAAAAACGGGCGCGACCCCGGACGGAAGATATGCGGGCGATGAGATTTCCAAGAACGGCTCTCCGTCCGTAGGCATGGACCGTGAGGGAGTAACCGCACTGATAAAGTCCGCGCTTAAAGCGCGTCCGTACACCTACTGCGAGAGCTTTTGTGTTGACGTAATGCTCCACCCGACAGCGGTCAGCGGTGACGAAGGTTTGGAAATCATGAAATCGCTGCTGTTTATGTATATGAAGAACGGCGGTCAGACGGTGCAGTTTAACGTGTTCAACACGGAAACGCTCCGCGATGCGCAAAAACACCCTGAAAAATACCAAAACCTTCAGGTGCGCGTGTGCGGCTGGAATGTTCTGTGGAATAACCTCAGCGAAAAGGAGCAGAACGCATACATCACAAGAGCCGAGAATATAAGATAGGAGCGGCGGATAATGAATGTAAACATAGTTGAAATAAAAAGATTTGCCGTGCATGACGGCGACGGAATACGGACGACCGTATTTTTTAAAGGCTGCCCGCTCAAGTGTCTGTGGTGTCACAATCCCGAAACGCTTTCGCCAAAGCGGCAGCTTGCCTTTTACAAACACAAGTGCGTTATGTGCGGAAAATGCGCGGAGGTTTGCAGCCTCCACAGTCTTTCCGGCGGTATTCATGCGATAAACAAGGAAAAATGCGTCCTTTGCGGAAGGTGCGCCGAGGTCTGTCCTCAAAGCGCGATTGAAGTATTCGGCACAGAGATGACCGTTGACGAGGTATGCGCCGCGCTCATTAAGGATAGGAGCTTTTATGACGAGAGCGGCGGCGGAATCACTCTTTCCGGCGGAGAGTGCCTGCTGCAAAGCGAGGCTTGCCGCGAGATTTTGAAGGAAATGAACCGCTGTGAAATAAATACCGCGGTTGACACCTGCGGTTTTGTCGCGCGCGAGGCTATAGACCGCGTAATGCCGTATACCGACACATTTCTCTATGACATAAAGGCGATAGACGCTGACGTACATAAGCGATGTACGGGGCAGCCGAACGGACTTATTCTTGACAATCTTATGTATATTGATAAAAGCGGGGCAAAAACCGAGATACGAATCCCGTATGTTCCGGGATATAATGATAATCAGATTGACAAAATCGGAAAATTCCTGTCAAATCTCAAAAACATTACCGGCGTTCGCGTTCTGCCGTACCATAACTACGCCGCGTCAAAGTACGCCGCGCTCGGCATTGAAGATACCCTCCCCAAAACATTGCCCTCGGATGAGGAAATTTCAAAGGCAAAGGATATTCTGAAAAATTACGGCATACCGGTAAAATAATCACAAATCCCCGAGAGAGGATGTTGGCATCCTGTTTCTCGGGGATTTACTTTTTAATTCTAAACCATTATTTACTCATAAAAGTTTCTTGAAATAACTTCCTCCTGCCACTCGGGCGAAAGGCTTGTAAACTTTGCGGAAAAACCGCAAACCCTGACAATCAAATCGGGGTATTTTTCCGGATTTTTCTGCGCGTCAAGAAGCGTTGAACGTGAAACGCAATTCAGCTGCAACGATTCAACCGCACTGTCCGCCGCGGTGCGCAGAAACGCCTCGCAATTATCAAGCGACGTAGTCCCCGGCAGAATTATGTTTATAACATTATCACCCGCAAGCTCCGTCCTGTCAAGCGCCGCCATTGAATTTATCACGTCGGTGACAAACGGAATTTTTTTGAGTCTTGACGGCGTAAGTCCCTGTGCAAAATATTCGCCGTTATGCCTTCCGTCCGGAGTTGCAAGCGTTTTTTCTCCCCAAAACCTGATTTCCGTGTAGGTCAGGTGACCGAGGTTTATCTTGCCGCCATACTCACCGGTAAGCTCTGACAGCATATTATAAAGGTCGGTATTAAAACGTCTTGCCAAGCTGCAGGATTCCTCACTTCCGTCGCCCCAACCGTGACAATGAACAGCATCGTTTCGCATTTCCTCAAAGCCTTCCCAGTTATTTCTTACAGCGTTTAAAAGCTCTGCCAATGTATACTTCTTCTTATCAAAACACAGCGTTTTTATCGCCATAAGTGAGTCAATGATATTCGGAAATCCTACGCACATATACGCCTCATCCTTATATCGCGCACCCCTGTTCGTGAAGTCACGCTTGTTTTTTATACAGTCGCAAAACAGTGATGAAAAAATCGGCAGCGGGTCAACGCTTTCCCAAATCTGTCCGCCTTCCGCGGTAATTCTGTTTCTTTCCTTAAAAAGCTTGTTCATATTGGCGCAGGTTATTCTGTAAACTTCCTCAAAATCCGCCGCGCCGTCAATCGGAGCAAAGTGCATACCTACATCTTTCATCATATCGGTACGGTTGTGAATCTGATACTCAAAAGCCTTCAAAAGATTTACATAAAACGCTCCGTACATCATGCCGGCACAGTTTGTCTGCATTCCCCAACAGCCGGTCACGATATAATCCCGCGCATCTTCTTCCGTTACTCCGCTCCTGATAAGCGCCGGAATTGTTGCATCATCATTTTGGTAAAGTATCGTGCTTGTTCCGTGAACAACCGGCTCGTTAATTAAATCAAGGTACTCCTTCGGTGAATTTTTGGAAAAACGGCATATTATTTTGGGAAATATGATTTTTTCCTCACGGTTTGCCCTCAAAAACAGCTCCGTAAGCTCGTTAAACAACGGTTTTCCATCACTGTCACAGCCGCCCAGAACGTAGGTGTTTTCAAGCTCGTGATCCGCATAACCTACCATTTTCATATCATGGTCATAATGGCAGTCAAATGTAATCAAAAACTGCGAAATCACCTCAAAAGCCTCCTGTTTGGTCAATTTGCCCGATTTAATGTCGGACTCATAAAAAGGATATAAGTCCATATCAACCCGTCCGAAGGTGTTTGGTCCCACGCCTTCCAGTGACCCTATAACCTTTCTCATAAAAGCGTAAGTATTAAGTGCTTCATAAAACGACTGAGGCTTTTCCCACGGACACCGCCTTGCGGAAACCGAAATCCGTTTTAAGTTTGCGTTACTCGGAAATTTCTTCAGCATTTCATCCGCCGCGGCGGCAAATTTTTCACTGATTTTTTTTACGCACAAAAGTCCGTTACACACTGCGGACAAAAACTCTTTTTCAGCGGCATTATCTGTATTTTCAAGCGCCGCGGCAGCGTCCTCATACACGCCTCTCAATCCCTTTTCAAAAATCGGGCGGCAGTTCATCTGGAAGTGCTGCGACGTATCATTATATTCTCCGCATATCAGATAAAACAGTTCATCCCGTTGGCGACAGCTCAGTTCCCACAGCCCTGGATTTTGGTCAATAAATTTATGACAGTTTTTCCAATACGTCCAGCCGCCGATATGGCTTTGACCGTGATAGTCCCGCGCGCCGTCCGAAAACCCCGGTATAATTCCCGTTTCATAATAAAACGGCGAATTTTCAAACAAAACAGGCTCTGTCATATCGGAAATCGTTTTGTACTGCAAAACCTTCATCTCATACGGCGTCATGTCCTCGCTATATGCCGCGTCAAGTATTTTTTTGCCCTTTTCCAAATACTTTTCCGCATTTTCATATGATTTTTTGCTGTAATAGTCTTTTAATTCTCTGCGTAAATCCTGAAATTTCATAATCAAAACCTCCTTTTTCACATAATAGCACAATGCCGCTCTCTTGCAAATGGAGAATAAAGAAAATTTGCAAAATAAAGAAATAAATATTTACACATTCGCTCAAACGTGATATACTCTATGTGTACGAAACATATAAGGTGGGGTTTTATGGATTTCAAAAAATTAAAAATAAAGGAAATAGAAAGCGTCGTAAAATTCACCCCCGACAAGTCAGAGTTTTCGTCAAAAAACAAGTCGTGGCATATAATCGGTATTCAGCTGTCCGGAAGCGCGCTCCATATTTTCAAAGACAGACAGCTTGTTTTAAGTGAAAACAGCATATACTTTTTTAACCAAAAGGATGACTATGATGTAAAGGTTATTGAAAAAGGAACGGCTTTCTCCGTTCATTTTTCCGCATATGCGCCCATTTCTACCGACACATTTTTTCTGAAAATCGGCAATCCCGGCGAAATCGTGCGCCTTCTTGAAATAATAGAGTCCGGGTTTATATCGCAAAGCGACGAGCTAATGCTTATGTCAAGGTTTTATAGGCTCTGTTCGCTCATAAACGCCCTTTACGAAAAGACCTTTATACCCAAAGATAAACGGATTTTGGACGCCGGGGAATACATAAGCGCACACTTCAGGGATGCGGACTGTCTTGATGCTGCCGCAAAAAACTGCGGTCTGTCGCGACGTCGGTTTAACGACCTGTTCAAAATCTGCTTTGACATAACGCCGAACAGGTATATAATAAATTTGAAAATAGACTATGCAAAAGGACTGCTCAAATCAGGCTATATAAGCGTTTCACAAGCCGCCGCGCTCTGCGGCTTTTCCGATATATACTATTTCAGCAAGGTGTTTAAAGCGGAAACCGGTATTTCTCCGAGAGAATACAAAAAGGATATGTAAAAGCAATTTTTCACATATCCTTTTCTGCGTTTAAGTCTTATATGTAATTTATATTGAAATTAACACCTCTGCGCCTTACTGCATATTATCAATAATACTCTGAACTATCTCGGTTACCTCTGTCCGTTTCTGCTGATACTTCTCATATCCCAAGACATGGGTTCCGAGGTACACGCTTAAATTCCGCGTTCTGTCGATGAAATAATGTGCGCCTGCGGCGCCGCCCCAGCCGAAATCCTCCCGCGTGCTTTCTTCCCACGGACACTGCTGACCGAGTCCGAAACCGCGTTTATCCTTTACCCAGTACGTCGGCATCTCGATTTGTTCCTTTGTCAGACGGTTTGCGGATAGCATATCGACCGTTTCCTTTTTCAAGAGCTTGTATGTACGTATTGCCTCCAAAAACTTTATATAATCGTCAACCGTTGATATGCAGCCTGCTCCGCCGCTTTCGTATTTTGTGCCGAGCCTGAAGCAGTTTGTTTTTTCGCACTCGACCACCCTATCGCTTTCCGCGTCATAACGGTACTGATTTACAATTTTGTTCATATCGTCTGCCGAAACCAAAAACTTAGAATTTTCCATTCCGCATACGTCAAAAATATTCTTTTTCACATATTCTCCGAAGGTCATACCGGAAACCGTCTCAACAAGCGCCGCAAGAACATCATGACAAAGACTGTATTCCCAGCGGTAGCCCGGTTCAAAAAGCAGCGGTTCCTTTGCAAGATACTTCATAAGCTCTCTTGTAGGGCATTCGCCGTTTGTGTCTGGCTGACATCTTTTTATTTCCGGCGAGTCCAGAACATAGCTGAACCCTGCGGTCATAGTGAACAGATTTTCCACTGTAATTTTGTTTTCCGCAGGTTTTACGCCCCCGTCGGTCAAAACCTTCATGTTTTCAAATTCCGTCATATATCTGCACAGCTCATCATCCAAACGAATCAAACCTTTTTCCCACAGCTGCAGAGCCGCCGTACATGTAATCAGCTTTGAACAGGAGTATATGTTATATATCTCCTTGCCTGTCACCTCCACCTTATTCTTGACATCCGTATATCCATTGCTGTGCCTGAAAACGCACTTTCCGTCATGCATTACTACGCAGTCATAGAACGGAATCCCCATTTTCAGATAGCTGTCCAATTTTTCTGTCAATTTTTCAAACATATGATTAACCTCCTTATTTTTTGCTCGACCGAAAGAGAATAATACGAATTTCGGTTTTGAAATACGAACTACTGCTTTCGCCTACAGCGTTGCCGCTCTGTCGCCGCCGTCCGCAACAACTGTATGTCCGCAGATTATCTCTCCATAGTTACTCATAAGATATAGCGCAAGCTCCGCAATCTCGTCGGGACGTATAAATCTGCCGATTGCGTGACGCTCGTACGGCTGGTCTATGGCGTGAGCATAGTCCGCAATCATCGGCGTGAATGTCGCGCCCGGCGCAATTCCGTTTATGATTATTCCGTCGCTTCCGAAACGTTTTCCGAACGCTCTTGTCCACTTTATCACCGCCTGCTTTGCCGCCCCGTATGAACCGGTAATATCCATACAAGCCGCATTTGACGCTATGTTGAGGATATTTCCGCGTATACCGCGCGCCCTCATAAAGTCAACCTCATTTCTCATCATAAAGAACGCCGCCTTAAAGTTCACATCGGTCAGTGTATCCCACTCCTCCTCGGTTATATCCCACGGCTCATATCCGCGCCCTGTCACAACAGCCGAGCCGAGAGCCGCGGCGTTTACAAAGCCGTCAAGTCCCCCTATAAGCTCCGCCGCCCTTTTAAAATTGCTTTCGCAAAGCGACAAATCGGATATATCCCACTGCATACATTCAAGCCGCGGCGAGGAAATCTCTGCCGCCGCGCCCTCCAGCTTTTCCTTATTTCTTCCCACTATGACAACAGTCGCGCCCGCATCCGTAAAACGCTTTGCAATCGCCTTGCCTATTCCGCTGCCGCCGCCTGTTATCATGACTCTTGAACACCTTAACTCTAACATTCGTTACACCCCTTTTGCCGCCTGTCAAAACAGCTTTTTGTATTCTTCCATGTCTGCCTTGTCGGGAACGCTGAATTTTTCGCGCTCCATATTCAGCGCGTCATACTTATGCTCGCCCATAGCGTGATACGGCAACAGCTCAACCTTGCTGCACTCTATTCCCTTTAAAAACTCCGCGATACGCGTCAGCTCGTCAATGTTGTCGTTGTATCCGCCGATTACCGGTATTCGGATTATTATTTCCGCCCTGCCCGAAAGCCTTTTAAGGTTTTCGAGTATAAGTGAATTTGAAACGCCAGTTCCCTCCTTGTGCAGCTTTTCCGAAAACGCTTTTACATCATACAAAAACAAATCCGTATACGGCAAAATTTTCTCAAACCATTCCCCGCCGTGTCAACCGCCGTATGTATTCCGTTCTCTTTGCATTTTTTCAGTATCTCGCAAAGAAAATCGATTTGCAGCATACACTCGCCGCCGGAAAACGTCGCTCCTCCGCCCGAGTTTTCGTAAAACGTTTTGTCCTTTACAATCTCCGCGAACACCTCATCGGCAGTGTACTCTCTGCCGCATATTTGCTTTGCGTCATTGAAACAGACAAAATCCGTATCAGCCGCCGTAATGCCGCGGCACCTGCCGCAGCCGGTACACTTATCGGCATAAAACATTATCTCCGGCTCGGATGATTGGCTTTCCGGGTTGTGACACCATTTGCATCTTAGATTACAGCCTTTAAAAAACACTGTTGTTCTTATCCCCGGCCCGTCAACAAACGAGTTTCTTTGTATGTCAAATATTACCGCTTTCATACGTCTGTGCCTCCTGTCTTAATTGGCTTTTACCGTTCTTTTAATTATATCGTCCTGAATCGGGTCGGATAGATTGACAAAGAAATCCGAAAATCCCGAAACTCGCACGCGCAGATTTTTGTAGTTCTCCGGCGTAACCTTTGCCTTCTTCAAGTCCTCCTGCGACACATAATTCAGCTGGAACTGCGAACCGCCGTTTTGAAAGTATGTTTCCAACATTTTAGCGGTTTTGGGGAAATTATCCTCATTCAGCAGCAGCTGCTCGTCCAGATAAATATTGGTAACGCTCGGTCCGCCCGACAAGATACAGTGTTCATCGCATTTTGCAACCGAGTTAAGCAGCGCCGTAAGTCCCTCGCGGTCATATCCGCCGCTTTGACCTATGCCGAACTTAAGCATTTCACCATCGCATCTTCCGTCAGGAGTTGCGCGCGTTCCCGAGCCGAAAATCTGATGATGCGGATTATATCCCTGAAGGTTGCCGAACAGCAAATGATAGCCAGGCTCTGTGGTTTTGTCCTTTGTGTATTCATAAAGCGTATCGCAAAACAGCTTTGCAACGTAGTTTGAAAGCTCGTCATCGTTCCCGAAGAACTTTCCCTTTGCCTTTATCAGCGCGCGCAGCTCCTCATAACCGTTCCAGTTGTTTTTCAACGCGTCAAGCATTTCTCTCATTGTTATGATTTTTTCGTCATATATAAACTGCTTGATAACGCAAAGCGAATCAATCACATTGGTTACCCCGATAAGACCCTCTCCGGAAACCACGTTTTTACAGCCGCCCCTTGTAAATGTTTCCGCGCTCTCAATACAATCGGTGAACAAAAGCGAGGTCACATAGCTTGTATCCTTTGCCCTTATTCTCATAAATTCATCGTCATAATGAATCATCAAATCAATGTCGCGGAAAAGCTCCGACTTGTATACTTCAAAGAACTTTTCCCATGTGTCAGCCGCCAAAAGCTCACTTTCGCGATTGAACATCGTGTTTTCCACAGATCGCAAAATGTTTGTATCGGTTGTTCCCGCAAAAAATCCGCCCGGATACGCAACCTCATTACAGCCTACTGATGAATATCCGCACGCAACCTCATACGGAAAATGAGCTATGTGCGTTGCCGCATGGATTTTTGCCTCGTCGCTTATAAACGCAATTCTGTTGTTTTGGTCCTTGACAAACATATCAAGAACCTTTAAAAATGTTTCAAACGGCAGTTTTTTTGTCCATCGCAGCGAAACCTGCGGAATATATGTAGGCAACTCGCACACCGACTCTAAAATCAGCATGGAAAAATCGTTAAATATGTCATTGCCTTTCTCATCATAGCCGCCGATGCAAAAATGTGATTCGCCGCCCTTTGTAAAATTTGCCGATTTTATACTCGTGTTCGCCTGAAGCATTAAAAAAAGCTCCTGCACGATTTCCTTTGCCTTTTCCTTTGTTAGTATCCCCTTCTCAATATCAGTATTATAATAGCTGTACAGAGTTCTGTCAAGAGTTCCCAAGCTATCCGGCTCATAGCTGAACAGGATATAAATTGACAGCGCCGCCTCGTAAAAGCTTTCCGCCGGGTATTCCGGTATCCTTTTCAGCGTTTCGGACAGTCTTAAAAGATTTTCCTTATGCTCCGCATCATTTACGTTCCGGGCAAATTCAAAAACCTCCGCGGAGCATTTATGCGCCCACTCGATAAGCGTTTGAGCAACCGTTTCGAGCGAGTCCAAAAAGCTTATCTTTTCCGCGTCGTTCCTGTATTTTTGCTTTGACCTTTCTATATCCTCGATAAGTCCGCGCACGCCTATGCGTATGATTTTTGCGTAGTCCGCCGTTGCGTGCAGCCACTCAAACGTCGAAAGATTTTCTATCGGCTGATTGTAAAAATACGTTAGCGCTTCATCAGTATTTTTCAGACTGCCGGCGTTCATAAACGGTCCCGATATTTCCTTTACGTCCAGCTTCATATGTCCCGTCATTGTCTGATACTCGGTAATTACCGGCTTTTGACCCATGACGTAGTCGTGAATTCTTTTTGATTGCTTTTGGTGTTCGGGAAGGAACAAATCCATTCTGTCAAACTCAACCTTTGTATATGTGGGAAGCATTTTCCCCTCCAACGTCATTTCAGTTAACTTTTCTATTCTTTTATTCATAGCTATACCTCCTGTTTCGGATTATATATGAATATTACCAAACGAAAGTGCATAAGTAAATGCAAAATATTACTTTTTTATAATTTGTTACGGTATTTTTTAACTTATTTTTAAAAATCGGTTGAAGAATAATATTTTTTGTGATAGTATGATAAAAAGGCGGTGAAAAAGCCATGAAACTTTTTGAAAACGAACAAACGCAAATAGGAAAAATCTATAACGTAGACAAATATGTAAACAGCAATCCCTCAGCTAAAGAATACGGTAACAATTTCCGCGTATGCGAACTGATATATTTTATTTCCGGCAAAAGCAAAACCCTTATAGACGGCGTAACCATCAACGATTGCCCCGGTTCGGTACGCTATATTCCAAAGGGGCAGACGTCGGGTCCGTATCGGGTCAAGCCGCTCGATGTACCGTCCGCGTGTATTGACGTATACTTTGACGTCCTGTCGCCCATGCCCGCGCATCCGCTTGCCCTTTATGACTGCAAGGAGCTGAAGGATAAATTCCTCAGATTATACACGGTATGGCAGCGCAAAGACACAAGCTATTACGCTGAATCCATGAAGATTTTTTATGATATAATCTCATCGATTCAGCGCATGGAATCAGGGTATCTCTCCACAGAGCAAAAATTATATATGCAAAAAGCACATGACTATATCTTGCAGCATTACCGCGCACAGCATTTTGATTACAAGGCGCTTTGTGATTCTGTCGGACTGAAATACTCGCACTTCAGCACCCTTTTTGACAAAACCTTTGGTATATCGCCTGTCAGATTTGTAACAAAAATGAAAATCGACTACGCAAAGGAGCTGCTTGTCACAAATCGCTTTTCTGTTTCCGAGATTGCGGAAATGTGCGGCTTTGAAAATGTGTATTATTTCTCTGCCGTGTTCAAAAAGCAAACAGGCTTTTCTCCGACAAAATACGTCCGCGAGATTGAGAATATATAGCCTGAATTTTCAAACCTCCTCTTTAATTTTGTTATGTTATTCAATTCGTACTATGATATAAAAGGCGGAAGGTCTATTGTAATTCTGTTTTTACCGAGTTCAAAACCCCCTCCATACCGCTTGCCGTTTCTTTGGCAAACATCTGTGCGGACATCCCGCACAGCATTGATACAGTCAATAACGCCGAAACTAATTTTTTCATAAAAATTATTGGGAAATTAAGTTAAAGAATTAAAAAATAAAGCCGATATTTTTTAAGGCAAAATACTGTCAGCCTTTGCTCTTCTGCAAAAAGAATTTTCATTTTCGGTTATGCCCCTTTTCAAGGCTAAACTATAAAAAAATTGTCAGGCGGTCAAATCAAATATCCGACCGCCTTAGACGAGGGCAAACCCCATTATATGTTTAAATTTCTTTAATTAAACGCCCTTGACATTTTCATCCCCCGCAATGTATTGCAGAGCCTTTATGTCATCGGATGACGAAATCCACATAGATTTGGGCGCGCCGAGCCGCACCTTTGTGTCCTCAAAATATAAAATTACGGGAATATTTCCGTTTTTACTCTTTAGAATCCCCTTCACTTTTTCAAGCCGACCGTCGTTCTCCGAGGGCAGCTTTACAAATACCTTTTTATACATCGGAGCATTTTCGTCAATCTCCTTAACGTCCTCCAGCCGCAGCTTTGCCGGCTTTTCCTCCTGCCTGTCGATGCTGCCGCTGATTACGCAAAGGCTGCCTTCTTCAAGAAGCCCCGCATATTTTTTCACCTGCGACGGAAAGACAATTACTTCTATTCCCCCCGACAAATCCTCAAATTCAAGGTACAGCATAAGCTCGCCGCGCTTTGTCAGCTGCTCGCGCCGCTTTGCAATCATGCCGCCGATCTTTACGCGCGTGTCGGCGGGATAGCGGTTGTTCTCATCATCAAGTATATCAATCACCGCCGCGCTCGATACCCGCTCAATCATTTCCTTTGCTCCGTCAAGCGGATGCCCCGACACATACACGCCGAGGTATTCTTTTTCAAAGCTGAGCTTTTCACGCTCCGGCAGCTCGGGCAGCCGTTCAAAGCTGTCGCCGGACACCGCTATATCCTCCTCGACCATTCCGAACAAATCAAGCTGACCTTCAACCGAATTTTTAAGGTCGCGCACCGCGGAATCGATAATTCCCTCGTACACGCTGAGCAATGTTGCGCGGGTCTGACCCAGACAGTCAAAAACTCCGCTCTTTATCATTGACTCGACAAGCCGTTTGTTAATTTTTTTGTCCGCCAAACGCGTACAAAAATCGGTAAACGAAGCAAACTCGCCGCTACATTCCCGCTCCGCTGTCATATCGTCAATAAATGCGCCGCCCACATTCTTTATCGCGCCAAGCGCGAAGCGTATGTTCCTGCCCTCCGGCACAAAACGTCTGCGGCTCTTGTTTATATCCGGCGGCAAAAGCTCAATCCCTATTTTCTGCGCCGCGTTTATGTATCTTGTAACCTTTGTAGGCTTGTCAAGAACGCTTGTCAGAAGCGCCGCATAAAACTCGGTCGGAAAATGACGCCTGAGCCACGCGGTCTGATACGAAACCACGGCGTAAGCCGCCGCGTGCGACTTGTTAAACGCATACTTTGCAAAATCCATCATTTCGTCAAATATGGAAACCGCGACCTTCTCGTCAATGCCGCGCCGCATTGCGCCCTCTACCTCATATTCGCCGTTTTCGCCCTTTATGCCGTAGACAAAGTTCTTTCGCTCCTGCTCCATTACGTCCGTTTTCTTTTTCGACATTGCACGGCGCACCAAGTCTGCGCGTCCCAGCGAGTAGCCGCCAAGCTCGCGTACAATCTGCATAACCTGCTCCTGATACACTATACAGCCGTATGTAACGTCAAGAATATTTTCAAGCAGCGGGTGCTTGTACTTTATCTCACCGCTGTTTTTGCTCCGTATATACTGCGGAATCGAATCCATCGGTCCCGGACGGTAGAGCGAAATCCCCGCGATTATATCCTCTATACTCGACGGTTTAAGCTCCTTCATAAACTCCGTCATGCCGCCGCTTTCAAGCTGAAACACGCCGTCGGTGTCCCCGCGCGAAATCATTTCGTACGTTTCCGTATCGTTTATGTCAAGCGCGTCAATATCGACGGTTATCCCCTGTACCTTTTTGATGTTTTCCACCGCGTCACGGATAACCGTAAGCGTTTTAAGACCGAGAAAGTCCATTTTAAGAAGACCGAGCCGCTCTATGGTCGTCATGGTAAACTGCGTTGTCAGCATACCATCCTGCGAACGGGACAGCGGCACATACGTCTGGACAGGCTCGCGTGTTATTACAACTCCCGCAGCGTGAACCGAGGTATGCCGCGGCAATCCCTCCAGCTTCATCGACACATCGATAAGCCGCTTAATCTGCGGGTCGCCGTCATACATCGCCTTGAACTGCTGATTTGCGGAAAAAGCCTTTTCAATCGTCATGTTCAGCTCTTCCGGTATCTGCTTTGCAACGCTTTCCACAAGCGCATACGGCATATCAAGCGCACGCCCCGTGTCCTTTATCGCCTGCCGAGCCTTCATCGTACCGAATGTAACAATCTGCGTAACCTTGTCCGCTCCGTACTTGCGGATTACATAGTCTATTACCTCGCCGCGGCGTTCGTAACAGAAGTCTATATCTATATCCGGCATGGTGACGCGCTCCGGATTCAGAAAACGCTCAAAAATCAGGTCAAATTTTATCGGGTCGATATTCGTTATTTCAAGACAGTAGGAAACTATGCTTCCCGCCGCGCTGCCCCTGCCCGGACCTACCATTATGCCGTTTTGGCGTGCAAAGTGTATAAAATCCCACACGATAAGAAAATAGTCGACATATCCCATTTGCTTTATCGTTCCGAATTCGTATTCAAGTCTTGCGCGCAGCTTTTCGTCCGCGTTCGGATAACGCTTTTTAAAGCCGTCCTCGCACAGCTTTCTGAGGTAGGATTCTGATGTATACCCTTCCGGCAAATCAAACCGCGGCAGGTGCAGCTTGCCGAACTCAATCTCTACATTGCACATATCCGCAATCTTCATTGTGTTTTCTATCGCCTCGGGAATATAGGCGAACAGCTCGCGCATTTCGTCCTCCGACTTCACATACATAGCGTCGGTCGACATCTTCATTCTGTCCTCGTCATTGACCGTCTTACCCGTCTGTATACACATCAGTATATCCTGATACTCCGCGTCCTCGCGCATTACATAGTGTATATCGTTTGTCGCCACAATCCCAAGATCAAGCTCCCGCGCAAGCCTTATAAGCTCGCTGTTCAGCCGTTTTTGCTCATAAATGCCGTGATCCTGTATTTCTATATAGTAGTTTTCTCTGCCGAATATGTCGATAAACTCCAGAGCCGACTGTTTTGCGCCGTCATAATCGTTTGCAAGAATTTTCTTTGAAAGCACGCCTATCATACACGCGCTGAGCGCAATTATACCCTCGCTGTTCTCTCGCAATACCTCCATGTCGATACGCGGCTTGTAGTAAAAACCCTCAATATATCCGATCGAAACAATGTTCATCAGATTTTTATAGCCGACATTGTTTTTTGCAAGCAAAATAAGGTGCGAGCTTGACGCGTCAAGCGCATGATCCTTGTCATGCCGCGTTCTTGCCGCAACATATACCTCGCAGCCGAGTATCGGCTTTATGCCAATGCTCCTTGCGTATTCGTAAAAGTCTATAACGCCGAACATACAGCCGTGATCAGTAATTGCCATAGCCGTCTGCCCAAGCTCCTTTGCCCTGTCAAGAGTCTTTTTTACCGTTCCCTCGCCGTCAAGCAGGCTGAACGCCGTATGTGTATGTAAATGTGCAAATGACATAAGCTGCCCCCTTTTGTGTTTCACTGTCCGCAGTATTTTTTAGCTCTCCGCCCGCAACGCCGCGGCACAAGCGTTATTTTCTTTTGGAATACCCCGTTTTTTCATCAGTATATCAAAGTGTTTCCGCAATATCTATCAGCTTTTTAAGGCGATGGTTTACCCCCGATTTTGTCAGCGGCGGAGTCATCATTTTACCGAGAGCCTCAAGACTCAAATCCTTGTTCTCCTTGCGCAGCCGCGCCGTCATACGAAGCTCCTCCGGCAAATTATCGATTCCCATATGATGCTCGATTTTATCTATCGCCCGAATTTGCTTTATCGCGGCGGTTATAACCTTGTCCATATTTGCCGTTTCGCTGTTTGCCGCACGGTTCAGGTCGTTTCGCACCTCGCGCTCGATTTTGACGTTAAGCATCTCCATTTGTGCCGAAAACGCGCCGATAACCGTAAGCGCGTCGCATATGGTTTCGCTGTTCTTTGCATACAACACATAGCTGCCCCTTCTGAAGGTTTTTTTGAAATTCAGTCCCGCCTTTTCCAAAACCCCGCCGAGAATATCGCAAAGCCGTAAGTTGTATGTCACAAGCTCCATATTATAATTCTTGCTTGGGTCAATGACCGTACCGCCGCCGAGAAATGCGCCGCGAAGAAACGCGCCGCGGCAGCACTCGTTTTTGAATACCTTTTCGGACGGCAAAAGCTCCGGCAAGTCGGCTATACCCGCCGCGCCGCAGATTTTGTCAATGCACTTCTTGTCGGAGGTTACGCAGAAAAAGCTGCTTTTTCCCGCTCCGATTTTAAAATCCGCCCCGAAACAACGCTTTGCAAGCTGCACAAACCTTTCGATTATACATTTTGTTTCGGACGATACCTTTAACTCTCCGTTTTTATACCTTCCCGCAAAGCAAAGTATTCCGCACAGTTCGGCAAGCCGACAGCACTTTTTTTCGGCGTCCCCCCTGCAAAGCCCTTCCTTTGTTTTTTGTGAAAACGATTTCATTATCCGTTCCTTTCACCGCGTACCGTTTCAATCAGCATATCGGCAAGATATGCGCTGTTGTGCCGCACCTTGCTGTCCGCGCCGACATCCGCAAGATTTGCCTCGATAATTTTCGATTTAACTCCGTCAAACATTTCCCTTGTATATTCAACCGCCGCCGCGCCCTCGCTGCGGTATCTTTCAGCTATGCTGTCCGCTATGCGCCCCGTGTTTACTATACAGTAATCGATAAAATCGGGGCAGGTATGCGCCAGAATCGCGTCATAGTGATTCCGCGCATTATAGCCGTCCGTCTCGCCCGGCTGCGTCATTATGTTATTTATATAAACCACAGGAGCCTTCGCCTTATGTATGGCATCCGCAACTCCCGAAACAATCAGATTCGGAACAATGCTTGTATAAAGACTGCCCGGACCGAGCGTAATCAAATCCGCCGCGGCTATTGCGTCCAAAACCTGCGGCAGTGCGCGTATTTTCTCTTTTCGGTCAACATCGCCCTTCACCTTCAGCTCAACACCCGAAATTTTACTTCCGTAAATATGCGTGCTGTGTCCGATAAGCGACTCGCCGCTGACGTGCATACCGTTTTCAAGCGTTGCCGCAAGCTCCACGTTCGCGTCCGTCACCGGCAGAACGCACCCCGACACCTTCAAAACCTCGCTCACCCGCTGCACCGCTTCAACAAAATTACCGTCCGATATTCCAGTCATTGCCGCGATAAACAGGTTTCCAAAGCTCTGACCTTTGAGCGTTCCGTCACAAAACCTGTACCTGAGCAGCTTTTCCATTACCGGCTCGGTCTCCGCAAGCGCCAGTATACAGTTGCGTATATCGCCCGGCGGCAGCATATTAAGATCGTCACGCAGCATTCCCGAGCCGCCACCGTCATCCGCCACCGTCACAACCGCCGTAACATTCGGTGTTTTGCTTTTAAGACACCGCAAAAGTACGGAAAGTCCCGTACCGCCGCCCACCGATACTATTTTCGGAAATTTTTCATTTTTATATTTATACCTCCGAGCTTTTCTGCCTTGCGGCATAAAAAAGCTCCCCCAGTTGGACTCGAACCAACGACACTGCGGTTAACAGC
>URZD01000010.1 GCA_900552305.1 uncultured Eubacteriales bacterium | reverse complement strand
TTTCAACGCGTTAAGGTTGCTCCGCATTATATCAAGGTAGCTTGCGCCGCTTTGTATATCCCGCGCCGTGACCGACTGGCACGAATTTATGACTTCGACAGCCGCACCCTTTTGCGTGCTGTCGGCGATTACCGTTTCCGCAACCGATTGGTTGGAGCCTTCAAGAATAAGAACGGCGCTCTTTTTATGCTCGTTAAGCCGCTCGATAAGATAGACAACGGTCGAAAAGCTCGCCGCCGTATCGGAGGTGCAGCCGGGAAACGCGGCGTAGCAGGTTATTCCGTAATCTTGCATAAGATACAAAAACGGAAAACGGTCGGCAAGAATTACCGTTTTGTCGCGCGAGCATTCAGTCGCTGCCGTGTACTCATTGTCAAGGCTTTGCAGTGCGGCGATATACTCCGCGGCGTTCGCCGTGTAGATTTTTTCGTTTTCGGGGTCAAGTGCGATAAGCTCGTCACGCAGCGCCGTAACCGATTTTTCTGCAAGCCGCAGCGAAAGCCATATATGCTCGTCATATTCCTTTTCGTCGGCGTGACCGTCATGGCTGTGTATATTATGCGTATGGTCGCCGTCGGCGTGTTCGTTGTGGCTGTGTTCATCATGTGTATGGCTGTCATCATGCCTGTCATGACTGTAAACGTCATCAGTATGTTCATCATGCGTGTTGTTGTCATCAATATGCTCGTCATGCGTATGGTTGCCGTCAGGCTCGGCGGGATCGGCGTGTATATGGCTTGTGCCGCCGTGCGAGTGGCTGACGGCGGTGTTATCGTTGTTTTCCTCCGCAAGAGAATCGCCGAGTACGTCAAAGAGCCGCAGCGAGGTAAGCTGCGGTGACTCGTCGGCAATATCGTCCGCCCATTGGTCGGAGTTTCCGCCGATATATACAAACAGTTCGGAATTTTTTATATCCGCAATATCCTTTGCCGACGGCTGAAAGCTGTGCAAATCTCCGCCGTTTGCAGTAAGAAGGCGCACATCGAATTTGCCGCTGCCGCGGGTAATGTTTTTTACCCAGTCATACACAGGAAAAACCGTACACATAACGGTCGGCTTTCCGTCCGCCGCGGTTTGTCCTTCGGAAGTGTCGGCTGTACAGGCGGATAAAAGCATAACGCACATCAGGCACGCAAGAATTGCGGCTGTCAGTCTTTTTGTCAATCAAGCTCAGCTCCTTTTAAAATTGCATTGCGGCTTGCAGTCGCTGCAGTGACCGTAAAGCACGGTTTTGCCCTCGTCAACGGTAAAGCCGCTTTGCTGCATAATCTGCATAAGCAGCCGCGCAGATTCAAAGTCGTCCATGTGCAAAAGCCTTCCGCATTTTGTGCATTTCATATGCAGATGCGAATCGCAGTGTCCTCCCGCCGCTATCTGATAGACAGCGCTGCGCCCGCCGCCCTGCGTCATGCGCTTTACGCTGCCGTCCTCGGTCAGCTTTGTTATAAGCCGATAAAGCGTACTTTTTCCCGGGGCGCAGTCGGGGTATTTTTTGCGTATGCGCTCGGCAAGCTCGTCAACGGTAAAGGATGAATCGCAGTTTTCGGTCATAAAGTCAATCAAAAGTCTTTTTTGTATTGTATGATATGATGCCATTTTTATTACCTTCTGTAAAATTTACGATAAAATTGAGAATTACTCTCAAATTCATTATATATAAAAATGCAGCGGATGTCAAGAAAAACATAGAACTCAAAACAAAAAACTTGTTGAATTGTCAATGGTGAGTGACACTTCCCCTAAAAAATAAAAATTGCGGCAGAACCGATGCCGGTTCTGCCGCGGAGAGAAAAAGTATTCTATTTCTCTATTGCCGCCTTGCGCGTGTTGATTTCTTTGAAGATGTCGGGGTCGAACTTGAATTGTCTTTCGTAGGTCATAAGACCGTTTATTTCCTGCTCGACATCATAGAGCTGAGTGTAGCAAAAGCCCATTATTTCGGGATTGTCAAGCAGTGCGTCCGTAAGACCGCGGTAGCGGTCGATAAATTCCTCGCGGGTTTTCGGAGCCTCGCCGTAGCCCCAGCCGTCCGATGCCTTATCGGTCCAGCGTATTCCGCCATACTCGCTGACGAATACCGGCAAAACTCCGTCATAGGTCTGGCGGTGTTTAAGGTGCGGATTTCTGTTGATTCCGTCATTTACAATGCCTTCGCTGATTTTTTCGTAATATGAACGGAACTTTTCGGGGTTCTGCTCATAGTCGTGTACGTCAAAAATGTCGGTCAGAACATGAAAGTTGCCGCTTGTGTCGATTACCGGTCGTGTCGGGTCGAGAGCCTTTGTGACAAGGTATACGTTCAAAAGTACCGAGTTATCCTGCTCTCTGCCTTCTCTGTCCCAGGTTTCGTTGAACGGACACCAGCCTATGATTGACGGATGACTGAAATCACGCTCCACGGACTCAATCCACTCGGGGAGGAAATGCCGAATCTGTCCCGCGTCGGATATGTCGAGCTGCCAGTTGGCGTGTTCGCCCCATACCATGTAGCCGAGCTTGTCGGCATGGTAGAGGAAACGTTCCTCAAAAATTTTCTCATGAAGCCTTGCGCCGTTAAAGCCGAGCTGCATGGAATAAAGAATGTCGTTTTTCAGAGCCTCGTCTGTCGGCGCGGTGTAGATTCCGTCGGGATAAAAACCCTGATCAAGTACCCAGCGGCCGAATACAGGCTCGCCGTTGAGGGTGAATTTTTTGCCCTCAAGCGCAACGCTGCGCAGTCCGAAGTAACTTGTAACCTCGTCGCAAACCTTGCCGCCGCGGCTTACACACAGCTCAAGGTCATAGAGGTTGCCCTCGCCGAGCTTCCAAAGGTGTTTTTCCGAAAGTCTGATGTCAAGCACGGCACAGGAGGAAAATGCGCGAACAGAGCCTTCGCCCACGCATTTGCCGTTCCAGAGCGCTTTTGCGCAGACGATGGTGTCGGGGGCGTACTCGGACAGCTTTACAGTAAGGTTTACGCTTGGGGTGTCGATGTCCGCTACCGCGCGGATGTTTTTGATATGTATTTTGTCGACCGCTTCAAGCCATACCGTTTGCCATATTCCGGTTGTGCGGGTATAGAAGCAGCCGTGGGAGTAGTATTTGTGGGATTGCTTGCCGGCGGGTTGGTTGGCGGAGCGAACGTTGTCAAATGCGCACAGAGTAATAAAGTTGCCGCTGTCCTTCAGATATTTTGTGATGTCAAAGCTGAAGCCGGTGTAGCCGCCCTTATGTTCGCCGACAAGTGCGCCGTTGACGTATACTATTGCATGATAGTCAACCGCGCCGAAGTGCAGAATCAGCTGCCTGCCCTTTGCGTATTCGGGAATTTCAAACTCGCGTCTGTACCATACGCAGTCCATAAAATCCTTGCTTCCGATGCCGGAAAGCTCGCTTTCGGGGCAGAACGGAACTGTAATTTTGCCGTCAAGCGTACTGCGTTCAAAAAATTTGCGGTCAATACCGCTTTTTCCGTTGTCAATTTCAAACTCCCACTCGCCGTTAAGGTTTGTCCAGCCGCGGCGGACAAGCTGCGGTCGTGGGTATTCGTTTCTCGGTATATTCATTTCCAAAATTCTTCCTTTCGCTTTTTGATTTTATTGTACGGTATTACGGCTGAAAAGTAAATGAATATTACTGCTGAAAAATTGACTTTTTCTACTGTATATGCTATAATGAGAAAAACTGCAAAAGGGAGCGGACGAGAGATGGAGCTGACAAAAATACAGTCAATGTGGCGCGAGAAAAAGGATTTTGAGCTATACCGAGAGGACATAGGCGCGGAGAGCATATTTGTGCATTTTATAACCCCCGCCACGCTGTATACCGACAGTGGTGAGGTGCGTGCGGAGCGCGGCGCGTGCATTTTCTGGGATTTGCATATGCGGCAGCACTTTTTTTCGGACGGGTGCGAGCTTTTGCACGACTGGATGCACTCCGATGCGGATTTTGTGAGGATTGCGGCGGAGTACGGCCTTGCTCCGGGTCGGGTGTATTATCCCGCGTCAAGCGCCGAGATTACCGATATAATAAGCGATATGGAGCTTGAATACATCCGCGGCGGCAGTTACCTTGGTGATCTTTGCGAGGTGTCGGTAAGGCGGCTTTTTATAAAGCTGGCGCGTGCGGAGGAGGGGTCGTTGGATGCGCGGAATGTGGCGCAGCGTGAGCTTTTTCGCGAACTTAGGACGGAAATTCACAGTCGTTTTTCGGAAGACTGGACGGTTGCAAAAATGGCAAAGCTTGCCAAAATGAGCGAGTCGCGGTTTTTTGCACTGTATAAGGGAGTTTTTGGGGTTTCGCCCATGAGCGATTTGGAAAGGACACGGATAAGCCGTGCGGAGCTTTTTTTGTTAAGCGGCAGCTACAGCGTGACAGAGGCTGCGGAGTATGCGGGGTATACCAACCAGTATCACTTTATACGGCGGTTTAAAAAAATTACGGGAATGACGCCGGGGAGATACAAAAACGGCGGGGTGTGACGCAGTATTTTGCGGCGCGGTACGGATAATACAAAAGAATTTTACGGCTTTGAAAGGGTATTGACAAGCGGCGGGAATTGTACGCGATGTTGTTTGAAGGTCACTGATTGTCTTTGCGGAGCGCGGCGCAGAAGGAGTGATTTAAGAGGGTGATGTACTTGTTAGTCGGAATAATTGAGAAAAATTAAAAAATTTAACAAAAGGTATTGACAAAACACCGCTGTTATGGTATAGTAGTTAAGTCGGTTAGCCTACGGCACAGTTAAATAATGTATGGCTCCGTGGTCAAGCGGTCAAGACACCGCCCTTTCACGGCGGTAACAGGGGTTCGATTCCCCTCGGAGTCACCATAATAACGAGATGATTTTATTATCAGTAAGGTCATCTCGCTTTTTTATACGGTTTTCAGCGGTTTGAAAAGCAAGGATTTTTGACGGCAAATCGTTTACTGTCCAATATCTTTTTTGTGAACTTGAACCGCAGTCCTAAATTCAATATCAATTTCAAAGCACAGAGATTAAATACTCTGTGTTTTTTTATTTTAATTTAAGGAGGAAACTTTAACGAAACTAAATGGAAACTTTACTATAATCCCTAACGAATTTATTAACGATTCAAGACTCGATGTGTACGAGTTTCGTATTCTTTGTTACCTGATGAAATTATCAGGATGCAACTCTTTCTGCTACCCCTCTTATGAAACTACCGCAAGAGAAACAGGAATGCGTTTGTCAAAAGCAAAGATTTGAATTAAAAATTAATTGAATACGGAATAATTACCAAAGAGAACCGTGAGAAAAAGTCCGTAGGTGCTGTTTCAAATCTCTATGTGGTGTGTGTAAAAACCACCGATAAGGATGATGAGGTTGCAGAAAATACTACCGACAGTATTCCTGATGTCTCCCTCTCGGTGTGTCACAAGAACGAGGTAGTGTATGGCGAGAGCATCAGCCTTGAAAGCTATGTCCCGACAAAATACGAATACACATTCAAAGGATGGTTCACCGTTCCCCGAACAAAGCAGAATCAGGTAACAACATTCAAATTCGCAAAGCCCGATATATACTTTACGCTAAATGGGAATCTAATCCACAGGAATCTATAAATCCAAATAACGAAATAAAGACTCATCTATTTTATGATATCATATTTCACATGATTCGAAAAGACTTTTTTACAAAAATTTGACCGCTGACTTTGCCTTTGTCAGCGGTCTGATCCCCGTTTGATAATCAAACGGGGATTTGGAATATAATATTAAACTACGGTTTTACTTGTTTGCTTCTGAAAATCTCTGCAGTATTGCTGCGGTTTCCGCTCTTGTTGCATTGTCCTGCGGATTGAGAGTTTTATCTGTCTTGCCTTTGATAAGTCCCATACCAACGGCATACTGAACGGAAGCTACCGCATACTCAGATATGCTTTCTGCGTCATCGTATGAAAGTATATTTGTATTTTCACCGGCGCTGACGTCATAACCCTTGTACTGTGCATATCTGTGAATAATTGCCGCTATCTGCTCTCTTGTAATACTGTCGTCGGGCGCAAATTCCGTTTCGGATATACCCTTTACAATTCCGTTTTTGATTGCCCATGCAACTGCACTTGCATAATATGCATTATCCGCAACGTCACTGAATATATTTTCGCCCTCCTGTTTTTCGCCGTCAATTCTATGCAGAATTGTTACAAACATCGCTCTTGTAACGGCTGTCTGAGGCTCAAATTTCGCATCTGATGTGCCAAGCATAAACTTGTTTTCAAAAGCGCTCTTTACATATGGATAGAACCAGTCGGATTCAATAACGTCTGTAAACGGAAGCGGCGATTTCTTTGCGAAAACAACCTTAACTTCGGTATCTTCTTTTACGGATTTTATGGTATAAATCTCGTTTCTGCCGACTGATTTACCGTTTATCAGCATATCTGCCACAGTGTATCCGTCGTCCGGAATTGCTGTGATTGTAACACTGTTTCCTCTGTACACCTTGCTTTGCGAAAGCTCAACCCTGCCGTGCTCTGTATCCAGAGCGGTGACAGTGTATACTCTTGCTGAGCCGCCGTCGCTGCTTCCGCTCTGTCCGCCGTTTCGCCAGAAATCGGATATTGCCTGCGTAAGCTTTGTGACGCCGTCTGTAAAGTCGCTCTCTGCAGCCTGCGGATTGTTTATAAGAGTTTCAGCCTCATCTATTGCCGTCTGCAGCGCATTGATTTTGCCTGCCGACGCGTTCGGATTATTTGCAATAATACTCTTTGCTTCTTCGATTTTTTCCGCAAGGTCGGACTTGGAATTGTTTCCTATGTTTACAACAATGTAATCGGAAAGCCCCTCCGCGCGCGAACCGTTTGAAGTTTCGGCATTTGCTGTTGCAAGCTTTGCTTTAACCGCCGTTTCTCTTGGAATAAGCGCCGTTATTTTGCCGCCGTTTATCTGTATTGCGCTCTTTTCGTATAAGATGCTCCAGTCGATTAAATCCGGATCAATATTAAATGCTTTGCCGTTTTCGGTAACAGCTGCCACGGTAAGCATTGCAGTCCGGCCGTTTTTGATGTTAATTACTTTTTCTCCGTTTTCATTCGGAGTAATTTCATTGCCGTCAAGATAAATCTTCAGCGAGTCAAATGAAAATCCGCCTGTCCTTACCGCATAAACTGTCATCTGCGAAACATTGCCCGCCTTGTCTGTTGCAGTGAGCAAATGTTCCTTAAACAATTCATCTGCGCGGAGTGTTCTTTCTATTTTAAAACTTCCGTTGGACGCTATTGCCACGCCTTCGTCCGCCTCGCTGATTTTTACGCCGTCAAGCATCAGCTCTGCCGATTTTTCGGTAATTCCCTCAACGGTATATTTGCCGTTTTCATCAGCAATGACCGTATTTGCACCAAAGACCACCGTTATGTCATCCGTACCCATTTTCCTGTCAATACTTTTTTGTGAAAGTGACAAAACGGGAGCGGATGAATCTATTGTAAAGCCAAGGTACGCATTTTCAACATCTGTGATTTCGCTGCCCTTTATGTGGTCTTTTGACGAAGTATATGCCGTGAAGTTAACAACATAATCTCCGTCGTCAAGGTCGTCTAACACAAATTTCCAGTTCTTTCTGAAGTAGGAAAAATCCGCGTCATTCGGATTCGGATCGACACCGAAGGCATAGACCTTACCGCCGTTTAAATCCATTTCCATAAACACATCATTTTCAAAGACATATTCTATCACAACGTCCTTGACATTTGTGTTAATCTCATTGCCCGAAGTATCGAAATTAACCTTTACTTCCTTGAGCTTAGGCATCTCCGCCACCGGAAGAACAAGTGAATTTGACGAAACGGTTGCAGTTCCGTAGTAATAATGCGTTTTGTACTCTTCGTCCGACTTTTTGTATTCTTCTCTGAGCGTCTTGATGTTTACATGATAGCTTTTGCCTGCCTCAAGAGCCGCTTCCTTTCCGAATACAAAGTTTGCGCCTTTTTCAAACTGACCGATGTTATTTTCAAGCGCCGTTCCGTCCTCGGAAACGATTTCCGCGAGATAGTGCGTGTAGTCTGCGTCACCGGGATCGGTAACCTTTACAAAGATTTCACCGTTGCCGCCGTATGCGATTTTTACGCCCGAAACCGCTTTGGGAAGATTGCTGTTTTTAAATTTGAATCCCGTGTTGCTTACGGCAAGGCTTATTCCCTCGGTTGTAGTAAGAGTTGTAACCGCATAGTATCTTTCATTCTCGCCTACCGTATCCGGCAGTGAATCCGGAAGAGTTATTTTTTCTGTTGCCGCCGCCGAATTCAATACCACATTTTCTTTATGAAGAATATTTGTTCCAAGAACATCTCCGTTGTTTTTGCTTGTTTTGATTTTTGAAAGCACGTCTTTGTCCTTTGTGAGATAAACGTCTATTGTGCCTGTCTTGTCACCCTTTGCGCCGTTTATCTTCCAGCCTGCCGTAACGCTTTGCGTTTTTGCTGCGGGATCCTCTGCATTGAGCTCTATAGTTGTGCTGTCTTTGTCAAGCTCTGCGATTTCATCGACGCCGTTCATCTTAAATGTCGTGATTTCAAAATCCTTATCGGCTGCATATTTTACCGTCCAGCTGCCGTCTTTTATCTGCGCTGCATCCGTTACGGTAACATAAATGAAATTGCCGTCCTCTCGGCTCTGCAAAAGCATATTGCCGTTGCCCATTCCGTCATCGGGTGTAAGCGTTATAATCCTGCCGTCCGGATTTATAAGTGTAATATCCTCTGCTGACGGCGTTCCGACGCCGGAATAAGGAATTTCAAGAAGAAGTGCGCTCTGACCGCTTGCGCCGTCAACCTTGACCTTTGCTTCTTTTTCATTTCCGCCGGCGGATGTATCTGCAAGAGTTACAACCGAAAGCGCGTGAATGTTCGTTCCGTAGTATGCCGTAACGTCGTCTGCATTTGCAAGCGACATACCTTCAATTCCTTCGCGGTGCGGAGGACTCAGATCGATGTTTTTACCGAATGATACGCTTTCGCCCCAGTAATAAATCACGCCGAAACGTATACCTATAATTTTGATATTGGCGCCGACAAATTCATGCGATACCGCCGCCTCGACTCCGGCAAGCTCTTTTCCGCCTACAAGCGGAATACTGTCGGGTATGCATATACTTGCAAATATATAACCGTAGAAATAGTTATCCGCAATGGTTACGGTAATACCTCCGGTTATGAGACCGTCAATAATGCTTGCGTTTCCGTACAGGTTAAGCTCCCACGGCTCTATCCACCTTGCGCTTATGCCTGCCTTTACGTCTATAAGCTTTTCAAGACCTTTTGTCTTAAGCTTCATATCTCCGGTAAGCGACAGCCCCTCAAGGCTAACCTTTGCGTTAAAATCGCCTGTCAATACGCCTATCGCTTCAAGGCGCGTAAACAGAAGTATTGTGAGCGGCGGAAGTTTGTCAAATTCACCGCCGATTGTGTCGGCAAGCCCGTTTATTCCGCCACCGAGACCGGCTATAAAGAGCACCGGCGGCGCAACGGGAATTTTAAGACCGTCACGGATATAAAATTCTATTTTATCGGGTACGATTACATCTTTGTTTTTAACGTTGACCTGTTTAAATGCAAGGATACCTTCGCACTCGATAATTTTGATGTTCAGACCTGCATTTATCTCGTATTCGTTTTCTATCGTGTTGATTTTTACACTTGCGTAAATTCCGGGAGAATTTGCAACAAGCGAGCCCAGGACGTCCTTTGGAAGCGCAAGCGAGAAAGCGGCGTCAATGCCGATAAATCCCGTATCGCTTACCTTTACATATCCGTCCTCAACGTCGCCTTTCTCACCGAAAAGCACATCGTCTACCTCTGCCGAAAGCTGACCCTCCGACAGCTTCGTGTCCTTTTGGATTTTGTCACCCGTAGAGGTTCTTTTCGGCGGATTTTCGTCAAACATGCTTGTCATCTCGCCCGAAATATCCTCCTGGTCGGCAGTAAGACTTTCGTCAAACAGACTGTTAAGCTCTTCTCCTATATCCTCCTGGTCGGCGGTAAGGTCCGGCTGTTCTTTGTTTTTCGGCGCCTTAATCGGTATGCTTATGCTTCCTCCGAAGCCTATTCCGTAAGTGACCATGCCGTCCGAATCGTCATACCACTGCGAGCTTAAAACACCGTATTTCAAATCTACGGCAAAGCCGCCGAGCGACTGAATCATGGTTGCCGCTCCGTCAAGAGAAAGATTGAGAGAACGCACTGTTACGCCCTGACCGATTGCGTCCGAAAGGCGTTCCTCGTCAAGAGTATACGCAATGCCTTTGGTCGCCGAGATACTCCACTTGCTTCTCCAAACATTTATTGAATTTACAACCTTTAAAAGTCCGTCGCCTTCAACCCTGCAGGAAGAGCCTCTTCTGTAAAGTTTAAGCGGTTTTTCGCCCTCATAGGAAAGCATATTGTTTATGATGATGTCGCCCGACTGAAAGTCTGCCTGCCAGAAGGTTTCGCCGGTGGCCGCATCCTTCATCTCGCGGAGGTTGGCGCGGACTGTAAGCAGAATTTCATGCTGATTTATGGACTCTTTGTCTTTGCCGAAGTTGTATTTTACCGTTTTGCCGTCAAGCCTGCCCTTTGATGCAAGCTCGCCTTTATAAAAGCTTAAATATTCGCTTTCGTTTCTGAACGTATGGAAATCATACGAACCTGCCTCAGTTCCGTCGGTTGTGCGGACGAGCGCCGCCATGCCGTAGGATTTAAGCTGATATTTTTTGTCTGCCGATACCTGAAGTTTTTGGCTGCATGTTATGGATTTGCATTTCAGATTATCCTGCAGACGGGTATCGTTTATTTCAAATACGATTTTATAATCACCCACATAAAGCTGTTCTTCGGTTGTGAACGTAAGCGTTTCGCCCGTTTCATCCAAAAACGCAATGTTTTTCTTATCAATGGTTACGCTTTCGCCTGTTGTATCATGAACAAGCTTCAGCTCCACGGCCGCGTCGTTTGCCAGTACAGCCTCAAGCGGCTTCATTTTTCCCGAAATCGTTACAGCCTTTTCGCCGTCTGTATACACGATTTTGGGATTTATTTTGTTAAACTGGATTTTAGAAACTTCGCCGACAGACGGTAGGATAAGACTTCTCTGCGCCGCTGTTTCAAAATCCTCCTGATTGCCGTCCGAGAGCGTCTTTACACCGCTTAACGATACATAAACCGTGCCTGCCGTGAGATCGTCCTGGGGAAGCGCTTTAAGGGTATATTTAAGGGTTTTTATCTCTTTGCCCAGGCCCACATATTTAATCTGTTCCTCTCCGTCAACAAGTTCAAACTGTTTATTGTCAACAGTGAGATTTACCACTACATTGCTAAGCTCTGCTGCATTGTCAACGGTATTGTCAATGTTAACGGTAACATTGATTTTGCCGTCGTTTTTGTATGACTTTTTGTCTGCGGAAAGCTCAACGCGCTCTGCCGTGATGTCAATGCCCATTGCCTCGCCGGTGGTATTTGAAAAGTTACCCACACCGTAGAGCATTTCCCCGGTAAAGCTTTCGCCGTTTTGCAGGGTATTGTTTTCCCAGTAAATTGCCGCCGCACTGTCCGGCTCGCGGTAGTCATTTGAATAGTTCGTAAAATCGCAGTACGGGTCGGGTGTGTAGTCGTAGCGTACATTCGCAAGGTTTGCCCAGTGTCCGAGTATAACCTTGCTCGGTCTTGTTCCGCCGTTCCAGCCCTGCGCCTGCATCAGAATGTACGAAAGCCTCGTCGGGTTTGTGAGCGAATCCACGCTTCGTATCTGCTGCGGAATAGCGTCCTGCGAAAACTCCGTTTCGGTAAACGTAGGCTGTATATCTTTGTCAATTACAAAATACGGTGCGTCAATCCTGTTTCCGAGAGCGGTGTCAAGAAGAAGTCTTACGCTGACATCTTCATTTTTTCCGCTGTTGTTTTCAACCTTAAATGACAGACCGACATTTCCGGTAGTATTGCTGTCATTGTTGTGGTCAAGAGCCGCAGTAAGAGTCACTGTTACGCCCTTTATTGTCCACGGGATTTCTATGAGCCTGTTTTGCTCGCCCACCTTAACCGTGCCGAGTGATGACTCTATACCGAAAAACGAATAGTTCTGCCCGAAGATATAGTCCTTATCTCCTATCCGCACGGTTATAAAAGATGTTCCGTTGCTGCGCTCCTTATCCTCGGCATATAAAAGAGGAATGTTGTCGTCAAGCGCTTTCTGAGGATTTCCCTCGGCGGTTTCTATCGCGAAACCGCCCGTTTTTTGGTTAAAAGTGAAGCTTAAATACTCGTTTGAAATTTTATACCCGTCCTCGTCTGCAAATGCAACTCCGGGAAAAACCGAAACAAGAACAGCGAGTATCAGAATATATGATAAAGCTTTCTTAAATACGTTCATTCTTTTTCATTCCCCCCTTAATTACTTAGATATACGCAAAGTGTAAAGTAATCGCGCTTGTCGGTCTGAACATAGAAGGTATACCAGCCTTCGGAAAGGTCCTGAACCTCAAAATCGCCGTTTTCGTTTTTACTTACCATTATGCCGTCTTTTTTCATCTGTCCCATTGTTTTAACGCCGCTTTGGTATCTTACATATGCTGTTCCGGCAAAGTTTGCAAGCGATATTTTTATACCGCTGCCGATAACTTCGCTTCGTCCGGCAAAGTCCGGAAGCGAGCCGTTTACAAATGCGACCGTGTCATTAATGCCCACAAGACGGATTGTTCTCTTTGCAGCCATTGTGTTATGAGCCGAATCCGTTACCTTGTAGGTAACTGTATACGGTTTGCTTGAGTCAAATTTGTTTTGGCTCAAATCGCTTGCATTAAATCCGCCCCAGTCTATCTCTACATTTTCGGTAAGGTCTGTCTTTTTGCCGTTAAACACATCATATGCCTTATATGCAGTGTACTTGCCGTCCTTTACATATTTGAGCATACTTATGTCATAGTCGGAGTTCATTTTTGGATTTTCATAAAATACCATTTCCGCTCCCAGTTCCGAAAGGTCTATTACAGGTGCGGTCTTGTCGATAATCTCAATATCGACGCCGTAGCTTGCCGTAAGTCCGTTTTTCTTTTCCGTGTTGAAAATAAACAGTCCGTTCCGGTCGTAAACCTTTTCCTTTACATTGTCATAACCGTCATTGCTGCCGATAAGACGCGTATCGTCATCGGTTTCTACAGTTACCGTAACGTCTTTGTTTGTAATCTTGTGTATATCCGAGCCTACGATATATCCTGCCGTACCGTCAACGGAAGTTTTCTGCCCGTTTGCGGTTTTTGTAACCCAGTTTTCGCCGTCAAACTCGTCATAATCATAGCTCCATTTTACACTTGTGATTTTCGGAGCCTTTTTGTCTATACCGTCAATGTTGATTGAAACGAAAGACGACAGACCTTCTTTGTCATGAACCTTAAAGGTATAGTTGCCGTTTTCGTAGAATGTGTAGCTGTTTTTATTCCCGTCCTCATCCGCAACCGGCTTTGTTATACCGCCGTAAGTTACGAATATGCCGGATTCTTTTCTTTGCAGATCCATTGCGCTTGTCAGAACGTCAACCTTATCAAAGGTTACCGAAACAACCGACGGGTCTGTGGTTGTATCATATACCGGTTCGAGAACAGGAGGAGTTTTGTCAATGTTTTTTACTGCCACAATAAGCGGATTATCACTGTTTGAATTGCCGTAATCGTCCTCATAGCAAACTCCGACAGTTCCCGATTTTGTAAACGTTATGACAGATGTGTTGTAATTTACGCTGTAATCCGCCGCCGTAAGCGGTGCGACAGGTTCAATGTTTACAATCTTTACATTCGGTTTTGAAAAGCTTACGGTTGCGTTTACCGGACGCGAGGTATATTCCTCCGTGCTGTAGGTAACTGTCGCCTCAGGTATAACAGTGTTGATGTTTTTAATGTTAAAGCTTTTTACCGTTTTGTTTGCAACCTTGTCAAAAAGCGTTATACTGTATGTGCCGTTTTGAGAAATATAGCCTTTGTATACCGCATATTTTACTTTTTCCGTTCCCTCGGCGCCGAGCTCATATTCTTCAGCCTTAGTAAGTGTAACTTCATCCGCTCCGCTTGTAAGCTTAACTGTTCCTATTCCGCTTTTTGCGTCCGAAACGGTAACGGTAACCTCAACGGGTTTATTTGTCTTTGATGTTGTCGAAAGCTTGTAATCAACCGTACCCGGTTCGTTGTCAAAGTTTTTGAGCGAAATGTTAACGTCTGCGCGATAGTTGTACTTATCTTTGAGATTGAAGGTAAACTCATTTTGGTAGCTGTTTAATATCTTCTCATTGCTTCTGTTGTTGTTTGTAACCGCAAGTCCTCTTTCTTCTCCGCGGCTTCCTTCCGGAATCTCTATTACCGCTTTTGCATTTTTGTGATATGTATTTTCAATGTCGGTAAATTCTTCCCAGCTGCCTTCGGAATTTTCAAAGAAGTATTTGACATTGTAGTCCTTGCCCTCTTCTATAGGCATTTTGTAAATTATGCCGACTGTCGAAAGTCCGCTCTCGCTTCCGCCGCCATCGCCTCCGGCTCTGAAATAGATTCCGGGGTATGCGTCTGCGCCGCAGGTGTTTGTAAATATTCCCGCATTCTTTAGCGAATAAGCGTCGGTGAAGGTATAGGTAAGTGTTTTTTCACCGTATATGTCGCCGTCGCCGAAGTATTCAATCTTGACGGGAATAGGTTTTGCCGCTAAAACAGGCGCTCCGTTTTCTTCGTCATATTCTTCAACGCCGCCCATATGCTCGTTTCCGTCCCAGCTCCAGTATTCTGTGGGGTTTCCGTTTTCATCCGTCATAGGAACGTAAACCTCTTCATAACCGCCGTCTGGCGTCATATACACCACTGCCAGTATCTTGCCTATGCCCGATTCCTTATCCTGCGCACGGAGTGTATATGTTACATCTCCGGGTGTGGGATGCGGTACGAGCGCGGTATAAAATTCGCCGTTTCCGTAATCAACCGTTTCATAGGTTAAGACCTCCGGAGTAACCGACCATTTAATTATCGGAGCATCATTGTCAATACCGCTTAAAACAACGCTTCTTTCCGCCACCTGACCAGGGTCGCTGATGTCTGCATTTCTCTGGAACGCACGAACGTTTATGATACGCTCGGTAACGTCCGAAAGCCTGTAATATCCGCTGCCGTCGTCGATTTCGATAGGTTTCAGACTGTACACAAGCTTCGTATAACCCTTTATTTCGCCATTATCATACGGATCGTCCTCCGACGGTTCTCTTGAGTAAACCGCATAATCTTTTGACGAATATTCGCTGAATATAAGACCGTTTGTGTACCGTGCTTCAATAATGGTTGTTTCTTCGGGCAGATACAGTGTATTTCCGTCGCCGCCGTCTGCCTCGACTATTACATAATAGTCATCGCTTGACTGTGCGATTTCAGCACATATTTCTTCGTTTTTAACCGGGATATAATTGTAAGTGTACGGATCCGGCCATTCCTTAAAGTAAACCCCCGCTTTGATATCGCTCTGTGCATTGAATGTAACATCGCTGACTTCAGCTGTGAGGTGTTTCGTTCTGCCAAGATCATCTGCGGTGTATAAGTCGTAAACCTTGTTTTCTCCTGCCGAGAATGTATGTTTGTCGGAATACGACAAAGCATATTGTTTCGCAAGCTCAAAGTTTGCTGCTTCAACCTTTTCGGCTGCGGAAAGAGTTTTCCAGATATCTTCGTCGATTTCAAGAGTGTTGTTTTTAACAACATCACTGTTTTCATCCACTATTTTATCCTGCGGAAGTGTGTAGACGGGAACGTTGTAGCTTACGCGCGCAACCGTTCTTGCCGCGGTTTCCTTAGGACTCACCGTTGTCACTGCGGTGAGCTCTGCGTCCTGCGAAACAAGCGGTGTTTCAAATATAACGTCATTAGTGTTTCCGAGGCTGTCCGAGGAACGTACGCCGAGGTAACGTGTATCGGTAATTCCCGAAATTTCTACATTATATATAATGTTGTATTCGCCGTCCCATTCGCCATCCTCGGTGCGTGCCTGCGTAACCTTATAGAAATCGCCGTCCGGAATATTTTCTTTGAAATACTCCTCCGGGATATTTCCGCCGGATACTTTATCCTGCGGAATAAATGCGAATTTTACGGTTTCGGGCAATACTCCGCTGATTTTAACCGTTGCCAGAGCGTCTTTTCTCTCACCCGACATTCTTTCCGAAGAAGTAATTTCCACTTCGGGAGCTTCCGCGTCAATTCCCCTGATAACAGGCTTGATATAGGTCTTGTTGCCCGCTTTGTCCGATACGGTTATCAGAGTATCCTTGCCGGTGTTCTTCAAAGCGGTGATGTCAAACGCGCCGTTTGCAAATTCACCGATTTTGATTGTATCGTCATTGCATACCGCGGTAACGCCTGCTCCGAGATTGTCGCTCACATATATTTTGCCCGATATGCTGTCGGTTGTGTGAATATCGTTTATAACGAGCGTTGCGTCAGGTGCACTGCTGTCGTAATAAAGCACGATTTCATCATTTTTAACCGTGGTCAGGTCTATCTTTGTCTTGTCTGCGTCTTCGTGACATATTGCAGTCTGCACAAATATTGTGTTTTCTCCGTCCGTAAGCGCAATTTCCGGTGCGTCAACGGTTAAGTTGGCAGTAAGTGTATTTCCGTTTGATTTTACAGCGCCTGCCTTTAGCCATTCGCCGTATTCGCCCGCCGTTGTGCTTACACTGTAGTACAATGCCTGATTTCCGGCAGCGGACGAATTTGCAAAATCCTCGGTAATGTCAAAATCAAGCTTGATTTTGCCGTCGGATATGAGCGCTCTGCCGTTGTGCCTGATGTTGCCTGACACATCCACCGTGCCTGTCGGCTTGCTGTTTCTTATAAAGAACGGTTTGGAAATTTCTGTCGCGGAAAGTCCGTTTGTGTCGGTTGCCGTAACTTTGAGTACATAAGCGCCGCCGGCAATATCCGAAATATTCACATTCTGCGAAAGTATGCCGTTTGCAATGCTGAGCGCGGTTTCTCCTCTGCCCTCAATATCCCTTCCGTCGGGAGTTACAATCTTTGCCGTTGCCGACACGATGTCAGACATATCCGTTGCATAAACGGTAACCGTCTGACTTGACTTATAAGTGTCGCCTCCGGCGGGTGTGACATTTATTACAGGTCCTTCATTGTCAAAAGCATAGCTTACCGGAACACACGGTATGCTTTTGCCGGACGGAGGTACGATTATACATTCAAGAATGTACGTTCCGTTTAAGTTTTTGGTAGCCTCGTCTTTTGCCGTTTCGATAATTCCGTTGTACAGTTTATCTTTGACTATGTAATTTTCTTTCATTTTTCCCGTTGCTTCGTCTTTTACATAATTTTTCCAACTGTAGTAAACCTTGTTGTTTCCGTTTGTTGTAACGGAAATGTCATACGATGAACGCGGCTTGGCGGGGTTTTTCGGTGTTATGTCATATGCAGTGTCTTCATTGTTTATATTTATATCCTCTACAGAGATATTTGTTTTGTTGCCTGCTTCATCAACCGCAAAGTATACAAGATGTCCTATAAAAGTCTGTCCTTTTTCAACCTCCAGATACGCAGCGGCGGTTTTGCCGTTTTCGGTATCTTTCTGCTCTATATATGCCCATTTGTCAAGCGTAGTGTCCATATCTCCGCTTGTCAGACTTCCCGAACCGTCATATTCGGGAATATCGGCAATGTTCTTTTTGGTAAACATATAATAAAGTCTGCCGGTTCCCGACGCGTCTGAAATTTTCACGTTATATATATTGCCTTTTTTGCCGTCAATCTTTGGATTGGCTTTTTCCGTAACCGTCACTTCGGGAGCCTTATTATCAAGCTTTATTCCCTTATACACGGTTTTGAGCCGATTTCCTGCATAATCGTAACCCGAAAAAACGAGGTCAAAATTGCCCTCTACCTTGTCGCGGAGCGCCAAAGTGATTTTCTGTGACAGACTTTTAAGCGCAGGCGCCTTCTGCATTGATGATGCTGTGCCGGGGTTCTGCTCCGTATAGTTAAATCTGTAAATTGCCGGTGCGTTTGTACCGTCGCTGAGATTCATATCCAAAAGACCCCGTGTGAGTCCGCTTGCAGTTTGCGAATAAATATCTTCACTCGGCACGGCGGATAACGTAACCGTTTTGTTCCATTTGTTCAAATCGGTACCGTCTGCCGGAGATACTGCAACAATCGGGTTTTGCGAGTCGATTTTGTGAGTCGACATAAGGTAACCGCCGATTGACCTGTTGGAAAATCCCGGAATGTTGTAGTTTTCGTCCCACATTCTGAGTTCCTCTTCTTCTCCGGTATACGGCGTATACCTCAGCCTTGCGTTTTCAAACATAAACGCCACGCCGGCATTTTGCGAATCCAATCCCTCGGTATACGGAAATTCAAGCTTAAACGATTTTCCGTCGTCAACCTTTACGGACGAAATCGGTTTACCCGACGAATCTGCGGCATTAATGACTGTATTATCTCCGGCTTTCAGATAAGCTTTATCAAAATAAAGCGTTGAGTCCTTAAGAGCGCCGGATCCGTAATCCGAGCTGCTTCCTGTGGTCTTAATGTTCGCGGTAACGGATATTTTTTTGTCTCCCGAGTTGTTGTAGAAATAATTGTCCGTACCGGCATGGTAGTAGTTACTGCTGAAATTTACACTCTCCAGTGCGAAAGCATTACGGTGTATAACAGTGGAAGTACCGCTATAGAATATACCGCCGTACATAGAGGTACTTTCAGGCGGGAACTTAATGTTAAAACCGATGTCAATGCTGTATATATTGTTTTTATTCATATACTGCGAAACCAAAAGGCGGTTGGCAGTATAACCGAAGCCGTTATCTTTGTCATTAAAAAACTGAAATCCGTTTTTCTCAAGTTCGCTTTTGGTTATCTTTGAATTGTCGCCCTTTTTGCCGCCTACCGAAATTTCAATCTCCGGTGCGTCCGGGTATTCCATACAGTTATATGACGAACCCATAATATCCGCATAACTGTCGCTAATTTTGCAGTCCCATTTATGACTTATATTTCCGCTCTCTCCCATGGTTTCAATAAAGATGTCCTTGCCAAATTCATCATAAAAGTTTCCGGCTTGGTAAATTTTTCTTTTTGTGCCGGTGTAAACCGTATACGACTCTTTACGTCCGTTATCCTTGTCAATCCATTCACCGCTGCTGGTGTCATTTGAATTTCCGGGATACCAGTCGAGAATGTTTTTTGATTTACCGCTTTTGCTGACTTCTATTCTGATACGGTGTATTTTGTATCCGTCTTTGGTATTGTTTTTAAGCGTAATAGAATCAAGCGTCCACGGTGCACGGGAGGATTTCGTGCTGTATTTTGCATCGGCGCCTTTTTTGTTTACGCCGTCGTCAAGCTTTCCGCCCTCGTCGCCGCCGTTGAATTTAAGCGTGACTTGAATTGCACCTTTTTTGGTGTGCGGATCGCTTCCGCCCGTTGCAGTGGTTACCGTTACTTTGTATTCCCAATCGGTATCGGCCGATGCGGGCATAACGTAATTAAACGGTATAAGTATGCAAACCGCAAGCAAAGCACACAATAATCTTCTCAGCTTCACTCTTTCTCAATCCCTTCTTTTTTAAAATTTTTGATCACCGAAAATACCGAAAGCTTCAGCGCCTCCATCTGCATTTTCATATAATACTCATCCTCAAACAGTGCAAAATGTACTGCCGCACGCACGAAGATAAATATAAAACCCGATAAAATATCAACGGGAACACCGAGTCTCGGCGAAAGCTCACGCGCATACTCCGTATAACGCTCGCTCACTCCGTTGACAAACCTTTTGCCGTGTTCGACATATTTCGGATGTGTGTATACCTGATACATCAGACGGTATTTTTTGCCGTGATGTTCAGCCGTCCAATACGGTACTTCATCTATAAATCTTAAAATATCCCGCGGATTTTCCGGCGCCAGAGCCATAAACTCATCTTCCACCTTTGCCATGCAGTATGCGGTAGACTGCACAATCAGATCATCCACATTGTCAAAGTACGCATATAAGTTGGCGCTTGTCATGCCGCAGTATTTCCCAAGTTCCTTTATGCCCGTGTTCCTGAGCCCGTTGTCACAGTAACATTCAAAGCATTTTTGCATTATTTCCTTCTTCTTTTCTTCCTTATACCCTGCGCTTCTCATTTGACCTCCCTATAATTTATTAATTGATAAATAAATTATAGCATTAAACCTTTTTTATTTCAATAGAATTTTTCAAAATTTATAATAAACTTTTGATAAAAATACTGTGCATTTTAACCTGCGGTTATGTTGTTCTTATAAAAACGCATCATCTGCTGCAATTATGTAAGAACAACAAGTTAAATAATCTCATTATTCCGTTCACCCCCCCCCAATTCAGCATTGCTTATCTCAATTACAAATCTGTTACCGTCATCGACAACCACGCTTGCTGTTGAAAGAGCAGAACGTTTTTTATATTTTTCCACTTTTCACCCCAAGGCAATGATAAAACCATAAATTTTTCATTAACAACATTCTCGGCGTTTGATATATCATTTGATTTTGAAGAATTATTATATACTCTCACAAGCGTTGCAATCGCCTGTTCGGTGGTATATAACTCCTTTGGCGCAAATCTGTTATCGCCAACGCCCTGCATAATACCCATATTGCAGATGACTTGAATATCATTCATTGCCCATTCG
>URZD01000009.1 GCA_900552305.1 uncultured Eubacteriales bacterium | reverse complement strand
CATAACGCGCTTGGAAATTATGAGGCATATTATAACAGCGACGTGCGGTTCTTTATCAACCTGCCGCACGAAACGGATGAGTGGCAGATGAACGAAACCCAGCACTGGAAGATTTGCTCCAATTCTGATTGCCCCGACAAAGGCAAGCGCGTGAATATCGGCGCACACGACTGGCGCCACGGCGACGCCTGCGTTGCCTGCGGAAGAATCCGCCCGGTGCGTATCACATGGCAGACGGCCGACCCAAAGCCGACCTATCGGAACGGACGCGACGACAACTTTGTAAAGCTTTCGGTCAAGGCGCGCGGCAACAATCTTACTTATCAGTGGTACAACGCTTATTACGATGCCAACGGAGATGTTAAGTTGTATAAAGCTCCCGACATAGAGGAACACCCCGAAAACGGTCATGCGGGCACAAAAACCGATACGCTGACCGTTGGGCTGTATGACGCAATGTGCGGCGAGGTTTTGCAATATGAGGATGAATTCATGTTTGTCTGCGTTGTTACGGGCGACGGCGGCACGGTGCAGTCCAAACCGATTTGCATTACTCCGCAGCACGACACCTCATCTTATGAGTACAGAAATAGTGTGGCATATACAGGCAGTCGGACAGACAGACATATGGTACTGTGCCAAAACTGCCATGAAGAATTTTATTTGCAGTCGCACACACCGGGTTATTGGAAAACCACCAAGGAGCCTACGGCTGACGCCGAGGGCGAGCAGACCTATTACTGCGCCGACTGCGGTTTAACAAGGCAAAAGCAGACAATTCCCAAGCTTGCCGCGCCGCATACGCACAGCTTCACCGTGGTGGCGCATGACGGCATTGCGCACTGGAATGTTTGCTCCGACGAAGTTTGCGGACGCTCCGACAATTCCTACGTTCGCCATACATACAGCGACTGGGTGACCGTTACGGCGCCGACAACATCTGCGCCGGGCCTTAAGAAACGCATCTGCTCGCAAGCCGGATGCTGGAACGAACAAACCGTGCCGATAGCGCCGCTGACTCACACCTGCTCCTTTGTCAACAGCTCATATGTGCATGACGAAACAAGTCACTGGCTGGAATGCGAGAGTCCGGACTGTTCCGAAAAGCTCCGCGTGATACCGCACCGCTACAATCAGATGGTATTTCCCAAAAAACCTACTCTGACAGAGGAGGGAATCGGCCGTCACGTCTGCGACGTATGCCTTTACGAAGAGACAGTAACGATTCCGAAGCTTATCGGAGAACCGGTATTGCAGCTGTCCAACCAAAACGATGAATACCGTATCCACGCTTCCAACGGCGGACTTTCCGCATGGGTTTGGGTAGCAAGCTATCAAAACGGACGGATGATTGACGTAAAAAGAGAGGCTATCCGTAAAACAGACCGTCCGATACTCGACGTTTCCGTCAGCGACTTTGGGCTGGATATTTCGGATGCGAATGAGATCAGGGCGTTTATGTTCAGCTATGATAATAAGATAAAGCCTCTTTTGCCGGTGGAAAAGTATGTGATTTCAGACAAACCGATTTTGCGGCTGTACGGCGAAAAGGAAGGTTATCGCGTTTATGCTTCAAACGGCGGACTTGACGCGGCGGTTTTAATTGGCAGCTATAAAGACGGAAGGCTTGTCGGCGCAAAAAAAATCAGTCTGAGCAAGGCGAATCCGATACTTGACAGCTCTCTCGATAAGTTCGGATTAGATATTTCGGGGGCTGATGAGATTAGGGCGTTTATATTTGACAGTCACAAAAATATAAAGCCGCTTACATCTTTGGAAAGCTTGAAAATAACAAAATAATTGATGAGGAGGAGTTCCAATGAATATAAAAAGAAAGCTGCCCGCCTTTTGTCTTGCCGTAATTATGGTATTAACGGTTCTGCCGCGCTCGGCGTTTGCGAACGGCGAGGCGGCGGAAACGCCGCCGGTTGACGCGGACGGATATTATCTTTTGGACAGTGCGGAGGATTTATACTGGTTTTCCGGCTTTGTAAACGGACGAACCGATATAAACGATAAGGTTAACGCGCGCCTTGCGGCGGATATTGACTTGAATCCGGGCGTATCCTTTGCATATAACAGCGAAACGGGCAAAATAACCGTTTCAAAAGGAGAAAAAAGCTTTCATCTCGGTTCCGGGCTGAACGGCACAACGCTTGGCGCTCTTAACGACGGCGAAACAGCGTTTGAACTGAACGGTTGGACGCCGATCGGCACGGCGGCAATGACATATGTCGGCACCTTTGACGGAAACGGTCACACTGTGGACGGCGTTTATGTCAATGACGAAAATATAGGCTATGCAGGATTTTTCGGACTTATCGGCGATAAAAATGCAAATAACCATTACAGCGGTCATGTAAAAAATCTTACGGTCGGAGAAAACTCCCTTATTCTCGGTTATAAATGCGGAGGCAGCGGTTCAACAGGCGGAGTTGCCGCAATGGCAATGAGTATCGATACGATTGCAAACTGCGTCAACCGCGCGTCAGTTGTCGGAAAAAGCAGCTATGTTTCATTCAACAGCAATGCGTCGAGGGTGGGTATGGTCGGCGGCATTGTCGGCTGTATGGCAGGAAAAGCGGAAAACTGCGAAAACTACGGTACGGTTGTCAGCGACAATTATGCCGGAGGCATTGCCGGAAATTTGACCGGCGGCAGAACAAACACCTATGCTCAGGCATATGTATCGCTTGAGAACTGCCGAAACTACGGCGAGGTTTACGGTGATGAAACCTTTGTATCCGCAAACGAAACAAGCGGCCATGCGGGCGGCATTGTCGGAAATTCCGGCGGCGGTGATACGGCAGGCTGTGACGGCGGCATTATTGCAGGCTGTATCAATTTCGGAAAGGTTCGCGCAAGCGGTGCTGCCGGTATCGTATATCAGGCGCGGGAAGGAGCGCAGATTAAATACTGCGCAAACAGAAACGAGATTGCGGCAACCATGGTTGCCGTAGGGCTTGTGGGACAGATCGACTGGGGCGGATGCGCTTTGGAATCGAGTTATAATGCCGGGAGGGTTGCTTTGAACGGAAAAGGCGGAGAAACGGCAATTGCATATCCGGTTGCTGAAAGTGTTTCTCGGAAGTTCCCCGAGCTATAACGTAAAAAGGTGCTATAACGACAGCGACGTACACCCTTGCGAGGACAGCGCTCTTGCCGGTGCAAATATATATTTGAACGCTTGCTACAGTGTGCCGACTTCCGTTTTCGCGACCGGCGAGCCGGCGTATAAAATGGGTTCGCGGTATGACATCCGCTGGAAACAAAATATTCCGGAGCCTTACGAAGAAGGGAAAATACCCGAAGACTATCCGAGTATAACAGGAACAAGAATTGTTTCGTATATTACGCACTATTGCTGTCATACCGACGAAACAAATAAAAATAAGCACAAAAAATCGTTTTATTCGAATTTAACCGAGGATATTACCGATGAACACACTCCAAACGAAAAAGGTATCTGTACGCACTGCAACAAGGATCTGAGAAAGCCGATTTTCTCTAAAGACGAGCTTCCCGAAGCAAAGGCGGGAAAATCATACAACGTTAGAATCAGCGTAAGCGACGAACCGCCGAGCCTGAAGGGTGACATAAAGGCGGTTGTCAGCGAAACGGACGATACGGAATACAGCTTTACGCACGGACTTACCGGAAAAGCGGATTCTAACTGGCGCTATGGCTATTATTACGATATTTCCGGAGTCCCGACCGAAACGGGAACGCTTAGTTTCACGCTTTCCGCAGAAAACGAAAACGGCATCACCCGGAAAGCATACACCTTAAAAATAAACGAAAGCGACCCGCTTGAAATTACAACGCAAAGCAGGCTGGACAATGCAACGGTCGGGTCGGAATATTCGCGCAGCTTATCGGTTAATTCGGATATTGCCGCAGCGTGGAGCGTTGCGGACGGTTCGTCGCTTCCGCCGGGACTTTCGCTTAACCGCGAAACGGGCGCAATCAGCGGTACACCGACAGAAAGCGGCAAATATACCTTTTCGGTAACTGCCGAATGTGCAGATATGATAACCGCCAAGGAGTTTAATCTTACGGTTTTGCCGAAGGGCGGCTGTTTGCATGAGGAATTGACGTGTATTCCGGGTACGGCGGCAACATGTATGAAAGACGGAATCGCGGATTATTATTACTGCGGTTTTTGCGACAGATATTACAAGGACGAACAGGGCAAAAATCAGATTTGGAATATTGAGTACGCGCTGAAATCGGAACTTAAAACCGCCGCTCGGCACACGGATGAAAACAATGACGGCGTGTGCGACTTTTGCAGCAAGCCTATGCCGATATTTATAAAAGTAACGGACGAAAAGGATGTTGTTTACGGCGGCACATATATATTTGTCGCCGAAATCGGCGGTAAATATTATGCGCTTAAGGCGCCGCCGGAGGACGGTAAAACCGGGGAAAGACGATACCGCAATATTATGGGCGTTGCCGAGATAATACCCGATGCAAACGGCGAATTTGCATTTAACGCGCTTTATGCAGCAGACGCTATAATGCTGAAAACGGAATTTGCCGCCGAGTGCGGTCCGCTGGACGCGGGAAAACCGCGCTACGGACTAAGTACGGTTTTCGAAAATACCCGATACGGACTTATGGGCGATTATAATGTTTATAATATGTATCCCAACGAACCTGCAAAATATGGCTATCGCATTGCGCTTGAACCGGATAAAACCGCAAGGATTGCTTCCGTATATAACGAATGCTGGAATGTCGGTTCGGACGGAAAATCGGGCGGCAAAGGCGAAAAAGGCGAAGACGTATTGCCGTATGGAATATTGCGTGCGTTCGATATGAATTATAATGAAGAAAACACAAAATTCATGACGATGCAGACAGAAAGCTATTACAACGGTGAAAAGCAAATTTACAGCGGTGCGCAAATGACGCAATATCCGATTTATCTGTATAAAATGACCGTGCGCGGAACGGCCGGCGGAAAAAACTATACGGTATCCGACGGTCAGAATAACGTTAATTTATCGAATCTTCCGGGGACGCTTTCCAATTATCAGGGCTTGGGACTTTCAAATGTCAGCGGACTTACGGACGCGGTAAACATTGCGTTTATTACCGATACGGTCGTTAATGCGCAGACGGATATGACAGCGCTGAATACGAAGACGTATGCTGATATATCTGTAAACGGATATACTGCCGTAACCGATGAAAAGGGCAATGAAATAGCCACTTCCATTACCTATTCGGTAACGCCGCATTTAAGCGTTGCCGATGCGGACGGAGCGGAAATTTCAAGCCGTGAAATTACTGACGAAAGCCTGAGCGGTGCGGAGCTGACCGTTAATTTGCACACCGGCGGCATTGAACCGCGCCAGGTTATTCATTACAAAAAAGACGGCTCAAAAGAGTTTTTCTATCCGGAATACTCCGAATCGGCAATAAACGGCGCAAAAACCTTTGAATATGAATCGGACGGTCGAGGCGGCGGCTTTGTGACAATCCGCATCACAGACTTTTCAGATATCAAAATTCTTGCGGAAGCCGAGCCGGAAACGGATTATGCAATACGCTATGACGGAAAAACGCTTGCTATAGACTGTGAAAAAGGCGGCGCATATACGATTGTATTTGCAAGCTATGATACGGGCGAAAAAATGACGGCGGTCAAAACGCTCGCAGCGGAACTGAACGCAGGAGTAAATTCGGAGGTTGAGATTCCCGAGGGGGTAACGCTTGAGGCGGGCGACAGAATATTTCTTTGGGAAAATCTTAAAACGCTGAGACCGCTTTGCGATGCGTTTACGGTAAACAAATAATTGTAGTATCCATTTTGAAAAAAATGTGGATATAAAAAATTTTTAAGGAGGTTCATTATGAAAGGAAGTAAGTTTTTGAAGGTAACGGGGATTTTGATGATTATCAGCGCAGCGTTTGGTATCATCGGAGGGATTATCGCGCTGATCGGAGCGGGCGCTTTGGCGGCGGTTCTTGAAACAAGCGCCGGCGGGCTTATGCTTGCAAGCGCTCTGATTCTGGTAAGCGCAGTATTTCAGCTGATTGCCGGAATTATGGGCGTGAAGAACTGCGACAAACCCGAAAAGGCGCAAAGCTGCATGGTTATTGGCGTCATTGTGGCAATTTTAAGCGTAGCCGGAAACGTTATTTCAAACGTGCTTGGCAGTGATTTTAACATTATGAACTACGCTACCGGTCTGATTATTCCGATTCTGTACATAATCGGCGCGGCAAAGAACAAAGAGTTGGCATAAATAAAATATCCGAATGCTCCCGCCGTCCTGTTTTTGGCAGCGGGAGCATATGGGCCAAAATTTAAGAGGTGATTTTTATTAAAAAATATATTGTTTTTTTAACGGTTTTATTTCTTTTTAGTTCCGGTAATATAGTTTGCGTCAATGCCGACGCAGATGTTGCAGTTGGGATAACGATAAACGGGGAAATTATCGAAACGGAGGTTTCACCCTTTGTGGAAAACGGGCGGACTCTCGTTCCGGTGAGAGCCGTTTCGGAGCATTTAAAGTACAGCGTTGAGTGGTTTGCGGAGGAACAAAGAGTTGATATCGATTCGCCTTCCGATAATCTTACGCTTTATATAGGCAGCGCAGACTATTATAAAAACGGCGAAAAAAAAACCATGGATGTTCCGGCGGTAATTAAAGACGAAAGAACCTTTGTTCCCCTGCGGCTGGTTGCCGAGGAAATGGGATGCGAGGTTAACTGGGACGAAGAAAATAATATTGCAAATGTAATAAAATATAACATTGCAGAGGCAAAGACGCCTCATGATATTATACTTAATGCGGCAAGCTATACAAAAATCATTCTCAAGGAGCAGGAATATGATTTATCGGAGCTTGATGCGATAAATATTGATAATCCTAATGTTTTTGCAGACGATACCTTTGAAGGATACGAATATATAATAAAAGACGTATCCAATCTTGTTATAGAAGCGCCGGAGGGAATAAGCGCTTCTGTTGTTACTCAGGCTCCCTACGCAAACGTACTAAGCTTTAGGGGGTGCAGCGGTATTGTGCTTAAAAATATCACAGCAGGACATAAGGTCGAGAAGGGCTATTGTACCGGCGGGGTAATAATGCTTGACGGGTGTCGGGATATAAATATTGATAAATGCAGCCTGTACGGCTGCGGAACGTACGGAATAACTGCGACAGACTCTGCCGGAATAACTGTGAAAAACACGGAAATATATGAGTGCACATACGGGCTTGTTGAGTTAAGCGACTGTGATGGAATTAAGTTTAACGGCTGCACATTCAGAGATTCGGGGATGTTTTCAATGTTTGCACTGGACAGCTGCAACAGTGTAAGCGTAACAAACTCGGCAATTAAAAATAACAGCAGCTCGGAGAATTCGTATTTTATAAGCGCTTACGATTGTTCGGATATTGAATTTTCCGGCTGTGACTTTTCAAATAATTCTTATTATAATTTCTGCAGCGGCGATACTGTAAAATTTATCGGATGTAAATTATGATAAGCATATTAAGGGGGTGAAACGATGGAAACAGTACAAAGCTATAAGTGTCCTTGCTGCGGTGCTTCGCTGATTTTTCGGAACGAGTCGCTGCACTGCGATTCTTGCGGAAACGATTTTGAGCTTGACGCGATGCGGCAAATTGACGACGTCGGAGCACAAATGCAGGGCGAGTCGAAATATGACTGGGAGCATTATGAACCGAGAAACTATGAAACGGATGGAGAAATTGAACTTGCAAGCTATACCTGCCCATCTTGCGGTGCGGAAATAACCGGTGACGATACGATGGGGTCAACCGTTTGTCCATACTGTGGCGATGCAGCGGTAATCAAAGGGCAGTTTGAGGGTACCCTCCGACCTGACTATATTATTCCGTTTAAGACAGATAAGAAGGCGGCGATGGCGGCGTTTGAGGCAGATTTCAAAAATGCGCCGTTTCTGCCGGACGAATTTAAGGTTAAGAAGAAGATAGAAGAAATGACAGGCGTTTATGTGCCGTTTTGGATGTTTGACTGCGACTGCAGTGCTGCAATAACTTACGGAGCACAAATGGTTACAAGCTGGAGCGATTCCAGTTATAATTATACCAAGACAGATTATTACAGACTTTTCAGAAGCGGCAGTGTGGGTTTTGCCAATATTCCTGTTGATGGCTCAAAAAAAGCGGATGACGCATATATGGAGGCGGTAGAACCTTTTTGTTATGATGATGCAGTGGAGTTTAACGGTGCATATCTTTCGGGGTATATGGCGGATAAATATGATGTTTCGGCAGAGCAAAGCATAGAGCGAGCGAACGAACGTGTAAAAAATTCAACGGTTTCAGTATTTAAGGAGACGACGAGCGGTTACGCTGCAGTGATTCCCGAAAGTACAAAAATTAGCTTTTCAGGCGGTAAAATAAGGTATTCCCTTCTCCCGGTTTGGATGCTCAACATAAAATATATGAACAATCTATATCGGTTTGCCATCAACGGACAGACCGGCAAGGTTGTCGGAGAATATCCGATTGACAAAGGCAAAAAATGGCGGTATTTTGGGAAAATTGCAGGTTTGGCATATGCTGCTGCGGCGGCCGCAGCGTATTTTCTGCTGCGTTAGGGGGTGCGTGTGATGAAAAGAATTATTATTATCCCGATGATATCCGTTCTTTGCTTTTTATCCGCATTTTATGCCTATGCCGAGTTTAAGCAGGCTCCCGTTTCGGACGCGGCAGGCTATCTGACGAAAGAGCAAAATGCGGAGCTGACGGAAAGACTTGACAAAATCCGTGAAAAATACAGCTTTGACGTTGCGTTCGTTTCTGAGGACAGACTCTCCTCTTACGACGCACAGAATGCGGCGGGCGATATTTACGATTACAACGGCTACGGATACGGCGAAAACTATGACGGTATTCTGTTTTACATAGCTGATTACGAAAGAAAATATCATTTTTCCACCTGCGGCAGCGGTGAAACGATATTCAACGAAAACGGTCTTAAATATCTTGAAAAAAAGATTGTGCCGTATTTAAAGGAAGATAACTATTATGCGGCAGTCAAGTCCTATGCCGATCATGCCGAAGAGCTTTTGGAAATGGCGGCAGAGGGTAAGCCGTTCAACAAGAGGCAGCACAGCATGAAGTATATCCTGTGTGTGGTTGCCGGGGTGCTTCTTCTTCCCCTTATTCTTGCGTATTTTATGATGCATAAAAAGCTCTGCGCAATGAAAACGGCGGTCAAAGAGGACTATGCCGGCAACTATATGAAGCCGAACAGTATGAATCTTGACTTTTCAAGGGATATATTCCTTTACAGTACCGTGACAAAAACGGAAAAGCCGAAATCGGATTCCGGCAGCCATACATCGTCTTCCGGCAGAAGTCACGGCGGAAGGGGCGGAAGCTTTTAAAAACAAATTTTAAGGAGGAAAAAATTATGGGATTGGGTGATTTTTTTAAGAACATTTTTGGCAAAAAGAACTGTGCGTTATGCGGAAAGGAATGCGGCATGATGCACCGCACAAAAATCAAGAACAAGGAATTTTTATGTGACGATTGCGGAAATCTATGCTCAAAGTACATTAGGCTGAGCGAGCTGACATTGGACGAAGTCAAGGGACATATAGAATATATGAAACGGCAGAACAGACTTTTTGAGGAGGTCTATTCCAAAGAAGGAAAGAAAGACACATACCCTTCGTCGCTCAAGGAAATGGGCATTGAATTTTGCGATGACTTGGGAATGTTTCGGATTAAATACAGAAGCAACACGGGCAGAGGCAAAATGAACGAGCTTTTCCGCTACGATCAGGTGGCAAGCTATGAGGAATACATAGATGAAACACCGGCAACCGAGCCGGGAAAAAATCCTGAATTTAAGGAATGCGGATTAAAAATCAAGCTTTTGGGCGGAAATATGAGCAAGGTTAATACAGACAACAAAAAAGGTCTTCGTCCTCATCCGTATATCAAGCGGGAGCTTAAAATCTGTTTCAGCAAAAAAGACCGTTCGGATTTGCAGTATGCACATAATGCAAAATGCAAGTTTGATTATATTTTCGGCGTTCACGATGATGAAAGAGGCTTGTTCGGCTTTGGCAGAAGTAAGGCGGAAAAAAGAGAGGATGCGGCAGCGATTGGAATGGCGGCGGCATTCGAAACGGCATTTAAGGTTGCAACAAAAGGTGAGAAAGCCATAACGGAGGCAGACAAAGAAAAACTGAAGGAAGGCATAAATGCTATGAATGATGCAGCGACCGGCGGCATGGCGGTTTACACAAGACGCGCGGACGATGCGGAAGCCAAAATAAAGTAACGGGAGGTGCGAAGCGTGAAAAAATTATCGTTATTGCTTGCAGCGCTGCTGATTTTAAGCGGCACTGTTGCCTGTGCGGAATGGGAAACATTCAAATCGTCAGACGGTATGTATGAATACACAAAGGATGGAGTAATTACCGCTTATTACGGTGATGAATTTGCCTTTTTCCCGGCAGAAATAGACGGAACAAAAATCAATGAAATCGGCGTTATGGCTTGTATTGACTTAGGACTTGAAGCCATATCCGTTGCCGAAGGAATTGAATTGATAAACACAAATGCTTTTGAAGGCTGCAATGCCGAAAGTGCATATATTCCGTCAAGCGTGAAAAATATCGGTGAGCGCGCTTTTGCCAACTGCGCAAATCTTAATGAGGTTACATTGAATTCAGAGGAAATAACGTTTGATTCTGATGTGTTTATCGGAACCGGATTTATACAGTTTTATATCCCGTGCACGGCAGATGAGCATGTGATGTACGAAAAAATATCCGATGCAAAGGGTGACGGGAATTTTAGTTTTTCTCTTATGCACACCGCACTTGTTGAGAGTATGACGGAAAAGGATATTTTCGGTGAAAACATGATATACTGCGAGGGCTGCGGCTTTAAAGGAAGCAAATATCTGGAGGATACCTCTCTGCCGTTTGCGGACATATCGCCGGACGCATGGTATTATCCTTATGTGCAGACAGCGTACAGCTTTGGCATCATAAACGGGAAAAACAAAACGGAATTTGACCCGAATGCAGGGCTTACCTGCGCGGAGGCAGCCAAAATTGCCGCGGTAATTCACAATAAAAGCCAATACGAAAGAGAGGAAGTTGAATTCCAAATGACCGGTGAAAACTGGTATGATGTTTATGTGGATTATTGCTATGACAATGCAATAATTGAAGATTATATCATCTTTGATTGGGAGGAAAACGCAACGCGTGCGCAGATGGCATATCTGTTTTCACGGTGCGACGTCAATCCGTATTTTATAAACGATGTTCCTTTAATCGATATTCCCGACGTTTATGACACAACGCCGTTTGCCTATGAGATTTTAGACCTTTACAATAAGGGAATCGCGGTGGGGAGCGATGAATTTATGGCATACTATCCCGATTCGCAGGTTAAACGGAGCGAAGCGGCTGCGCTCATTTCGAGGATTCTTTGCTATGATATGAGAATTGAATTACCGAAAGGGTGATTAAAAGGTGAAAGCTATGAAAATAATTGCGATATTTACAATCGCCGCCAATCTTTTTGGCTGCAAAGTTCCGGGAGAAAAGCCTTTTATGCTGGACGGACCGGGCATGGTGTATGTCGACAGCGAGCATCGTACAGAATACGCAAACACTCTTTTGTTCGATGAAGTCGACGGCTATCCCTATTGGGCTGTTGCATATCTTGGGGACGGAGAAAACGGTAAAAATGCGGCAAAGGAATATATAGAAAAACTTTTTTCAGAGCTTTCGGAGGAAAAACGCCGGGCAATCAGTCATTACGATTACGGCGGAGAAAAATGGTTTCTTGTTATTCCGCGGTACGGAGATGAAAACGAGCTGATTCAAAACGGCGATAAGAAAAACCTGCAAAGAGTATATGACGGCACACCGTATACGATAAACTGCGGCGACGATGTCGAAATTTATATCGTCATACGCGGCGGACACAGAATCACGCTCGATACGGATGAAAACGGCAGGCTGATATGTACGCCCGATATATGGGATATAACAGAGTATAAAGAATAAAAATTTTGAGAGGAGAACAGAATTATGGGACTTTTAAAAGCGGGAGCGGGGGCGCTTGGCGGCGTTTTAGCTGATCAGTGGAGAGAATTTTTTTACTGTGAAAGCTTAGGTGCCGACACGCTTGTGGCAAAAGGAGAGAAGCGCACGGGAAAAAGGAGCTCTAATACAAAGGGCAGCGACAACATTATTTCAAACGGCTCTATAATTTCGGTAAACGAGGGACAGAGCATGATTATTGTGGAATCCGGAAAAATCGTTGAATTCTGCGCCGAAGCCGGAGAATTTGTCTACGATAATTCTACCGAACCGAGTATTTTCTGCGGCAGCTTAGGCGAAAGCATTAAGCAGAGTTTCGGACAGGTGGGCAAGCGTTTCACTTTCGGCGGCGAACCCGGCAAGGACCAAAGGGTTTACTATTTCAACACAAAAGAAATTACCGGCAACAAGTTCGGCACGCCGTCGCCGGTGCCTTTCAGGGTAACGATAGACGAGTCGATGAATTACAAACTGTCGGTGGATTTAAGGTGTAACGGCGTGTATTCATATAAAATTGCCGACCCCGTTATGTTTTACACAAATGTGACCGGTAACGTTGAATATGTATACGACCGTTCGGAAATTGACGATATGCTAAAGAGCGAGCTTTTGGACGCGCTGCGCCCGGCGTTCGCACAAATTTCGGCAATGAAAATAATGTATTCGGAAATTCCGGCGCATACAAAAGAGGTTACAAAGGCTCTTTCCGAGGAGCTTAAAGCCGAGTGGAGAGAAAAGCGCGGAATCGAGCTTTTCGCCGTGAGCATTAACGGCGTATCTATTCCCGACGACCAGAGAAAAAAGATTACCGAATGGGAAGAAAACGTTATGACAACAAATCCGAATATTGCGGCGGCGCGAATTGTAGGAGGTCAGACAGACGCTATGAGAACGGCTGCGGCAAACGAAGGCGGAATGGGCGCAATGGGCGGATTTTTCGGAATGAATATGGCGCAGAATGCAGGCGGCATGAATGCGGGAAATCTTTTTGCGATGGGTCAGCAGCAGGCGCAGCAGCCTCAGCAACAGGCGCAGCAGCCGCAAACGGCAGGCTGGAGCTGTGAATGCGGTCAGACGGGCAATACGGGAAAATTCTGTATGAATTGCGGAAAACCGCAGGCGCCGTCAGAAGGCTGGACTTGTTCGTGCGGTACGGTAAACAAAGGCAAATTCTGTCAGAACTGCGGAAATCCGAAACCTGCGGGCGCGCCGCTGTATAAATGCGACAAATGCGGCTGGGAACCTCAGGATCCGAAAAATCCGCCTAAATTCTGTCCGGAATGCGGCGACATATTTGATGATAATGATAAACAGTAAAATTGCGACAGCAAAAACTATGTGATGAATAAGAAAAGGAGCGAGTAACAATGAAGATGACAGTTTCATCTGTTCCGACAACATCGGAAGAATTTTCTGCTCTACCGCAGAATGACCTTTCCAAGCCGGAAAATACCTGTGCAATGTTCCTGCTGGCGCTTGCACTGTATCTGAAGGACAGTGATGCGGGTGTTGCCGCACTTAATACACTGAGAGGTCCGAGACCGCTCAGCAATTATGATATTCAGTTTTTAAGAGACCGTTTGCGCGGAAAAAGCTATCTTCCGCTTGCTTATTTTGACGGTGCGACTCCGGCAAACAACTATGTTCCGAGCAGTCCTCTTACCCTCGAAGTTATCGCGGACAGCAGACCGCAGGATGTCGAGGAAGGATATCTCCGGTTGTTTTTAAAAACGGCCGGTGCAGACTCTCTGCGACCGATAAAGCTTCGGCAAAAAGGTGATTTATGGTATTTGTGGGAGTATTCCAGTATTCTTTCCGGGATTCGAATTCCGTCGGCAGAGGATGCGTGGGCATAATTTCATAAAACAAACAAAGAGCTGTTCCGGACATTCACCGCCGGAATACAGCAAAATATTCGGTGATAATGATAACAATAAAAGAATCAGGAGGAATTCAATATTATGAAAAAGTTATTAGCATTGATTTTGACAATAGGAATGATATTCACACTTGCGTCGTGCGGAGGAGACAAGACGGAAAGCGGCGGGAAACAAGCCTCGGGAGCTAAAAAGATTGACTACGCAAATATGACGGAGGACGACTTGATAAAAGAGTTTATTAAAGATGAGCAGAACATAACCTTGGACGAATTTATAAATCTTGTTTCCACATATTCGTATGCAACAATCAACGATAAGCTTGAGCTTGATGAAAACATAACGAATAAAGCGATTAAAAAGCTCAAGGATAACAAGGCTGCGCTCCCTGCGGCAAAGGAGTTTGTTGAACCTCTTTTAAAAAGCGACTCGCCGCAGGTAAGAGGCTATGCGTTTTCCAATATGGCGACGCTTTTGGGTGCAAGCAGTTCGCATATTGCCGCGGCAAAGGAAGTTTTGAAAACCGAAAAAGAGCCGTACGTTATTAAATGCGCGGTAAAAGCTCTTGGCAACGAAGGCGGCAAGGACGCGGAAATCGGCAAATTCCTGCTTACGGCGGCAAAAAATGAAAACGCAGCCGTAAGAAGGCAGGTGGCGGCGGCTCTCGGCAGCACGTGGAACAAAACTCTCGACGGCGCGGTTGACGCGGAAATCGAGCTTATGAAGGATTCGGATAACGAGGTTCGGAAAACGGCATATGAGTATGCGGGTTTGCTCGGCGACGACAGGGTGGTTGCGCCTATCTCGGAAATGCTGAAAAACGAAGCCGACGCAAACCTTCATTCAAGCGGCGTAAGAGGACTTGTTTGGCTGTGGTACGATTATCCGTCGCACGAAAACACAAGCGAGGCGGCGTACAGAGCCACGATAGATTACTTAAAAACCACGCCGGGCAGCGACAAGGTTCCCGCATGGGCGGCTGTAACGAGCTTTACAACCAAATCCAAGCAGAATTATGCAGCATGGAGGGAAAAAGCAACCTATTTCAATACAGACGAGCTTTATGAGGTTATGCTCGGACTTGTAAGAAACGAAAACTTAGGCCGCATGACGCGCGGATATGCCTGCAAGCCCGTTGCGGCGCACTGCACAAAAGAACAGTTTGAAGCGTTCGGCGAGGTTGTAAACGCTCTTGCCGATAAAGATGCGAAATTTATACAGCAGGAATATCAAAATCAGGCGAATAAACTTGAATAACCGCAGAACGGAGGGACGACTATGAAAAAAATAATCGGAGTTATACTGATTATAGGCGGATTGCTCTTTGCCGCCCTTGCAATAAAAGCGCTTTTTTCCGCCCCAAAAGCCGAAGAACAAATAAGGTCGGCGGTAACGATTAAGGACGGCAGGATTCTTCCCGAAAACGAGGGAAAGCTTGTGGTTGTCTCGGGAACGCTTAAACCTGCCGAACAGCTTCGGGACCCGATAACGGGTGTTAAGCTACCCGGAGTAACGGCGAAAAGAACCGTCTGGACTTATGAACGGGATACCAACAGCGATGATGAACAGGTGTGGGACTGGAAGCCGGAGACTACAGACTACAGCGAAAAGGCGAATTTCGGAATCAATGCCGAAATACTTGCGTCAACCATCCTTGCCGCGCCTACCTTGCTCGGTGAGTTTAATGTGGAGAGCCAGCTGCTTAATCCGCTTATAAGAAACACGGAATTTAAGCAATATGACGAGAAGAGCCTCAATGCGGGCTGGAGGCTGCTTTCGGGCGGAAAAGAAAGCCGATATTGCGTTTCAAAAGAGCGTACTTTGCCGAAAAAAACAACAGGTATGTACTCAACTACGGGATACGGATCTCAAAAAATATCTTACGGCATTGTTTCGCCCGACGATCCGCTCGAATATACGATTATCGGCGTACAAAAAGGCGATACCCTGATAAAAAGCGAAGACGTGGATTCGATTACAACCTTTAAGGGAATTATGACGGCGGACGAATTTGCCGATAAAAGCAAAAAAGAAGCGCGCGGCGGCTCGATTTTCGGCATCGTGGCAGGAATATTGCTTGCGGTAATCGGTGTGGGGATGATGGCGTTTCGGAGGCAGTAAAAATGAGGAAAAATAAAACAATATTTTCAGGCGGCGGAACGTATATTTCAAAAGTGGCAATTGCAAGGCTTACGTTAAAAAAGCACATACAAATGATTATAGGCGGATTCTTCACGGCGGTTTTTCTGTTTGGAATTATTTCGGGGGTTACAGGGTATAACGAAAAGCTTCGCGATAACCTGATTACCAATATGGTTATGATTGTTCCGTCGGGACTGCTTTTGTTAAACGGCATTAAAAACGGCAGAATGGCGGCGCGCGCATATCGTTATAACTCAATCTTTATGTGCGACGCAGACGGCACGGTGACAATCGAGGAAATTGCAAAGCAATCCGGAAAGCCGTCCTTCAAGGCTCTTGCCGAGCTTGAGAAGCTTTTCGAAAAAGGAGTATTCTGCGACTGTACTCTGCAAAAGCAAGGTATGCCATGCGTTATTCTTTCGGGCAGAGAAAACAGTAAAACAAGCTTTGTTAACGTTGTATGCGAAAAATGCAACGGAACAACAAGGATCCGCGCCGGAAGCTCCGGTAAATGTGAGTATTGCGGAAACGCAATCTCAAACCGCAATATCGGATAAATGCAAAATCCAAAAGAAAGGAGATGCTAAGTTATATCGAAAGATATTAACGCAGACAAAGAAATCTGAAGTTCGGATTAAACTGTTATGTAATCCGATACATTCCGGCAAATTTTGCAGAGGAATGTAAAATATCACATCAAAAGGAGGATATAAATGTGAAAAAGACAAGACAATTTTTTTCTGTTTTACTGACACTGGCAATGCTGCTCTCCCTCGTGCCCGCCATGGGCGTGACGGCGAGTGCGGCGGGAACAGAGATAGAAGCAGTTTCATTTACCTATACCGGATATGCGGAGGGAGAAAATGTTGCGGATGCGGTTGTCACCTGCGATACGGCGGGTGTAGATTTCACGTATAAGTGGGAATACTCAGACTCCGGCGGAAGTTATTCTGACGCAACAAAGCTTTCTGCACAGTTCATTTCGGGGATTAAATACACTCTGTGGATATACTTCAAGGCACATGACGGGTTGGCACTGGCAGAGCTGAATGAAACAGATGTCACCTTGGGAGGCAATAACCCGGGGGTTGTGTATACTAACTATACGATAGACGAAGTGAAATATTCTTACGGCGTTCCGTTTTCTATGAGTCCTCTCGGCGGCGTTACAAAATATATCGTTGGCTTCTATACGCAGGGCGGAAAAATCGGAGAGGAAAGTTATCGCGTGGAACTTGTTACCGGTACGGACGGCAAGTTGACCGCGGAACAGGTGCCGACGCCGACAAAAGAGCACTACACCTTTGACGGATGGTATACAGCAGAAAGCGGCGGCACTTTGTTGAGTCTGGACACAGTTTATACAGATTCAAGTAGCAAATATTACGCGCGCTGGACGGAGAACCCCGCCCTGACCGGCACAGCCACGATCACCGGTACGGCAAAGTATAACGAAATTTTAACCGCCGATACCTCCGCAATCACCGGCAACACCGGCACATTCTTATATCAGTGGAAGCGAAACGGCACAGATATACCGGGTGCAAAAAACAGCACCTATAAGATAGTTACAGAGGACATCGGCAAGACCATCACCGTGGCAATTTCAAGCAGCGTGGAAAGCGGCACTATTGTCAGTCCTGCAACCGCCACTGTCGGAAAGGCTGACACTCCGTCCGCTCCCACAGGCTTAAGCGGCATAACCGGACAGCCTCTGTCCACGGTTACCCTACCGAGCGGCTGGACTTGGGTTGACGGCACGACAGTTATGAACACTGCCGGAACGCAGACCTTTAAGGCAAATTACACAGACGCTGCAGGCAATTATGAAAATGCGACCAATGTTGACGTAACGGTCAATGTAACTGCAAAATCGACCGCAGCTTTGACGGGGCTTACGCAAAGCGGCTGCACCTACGGTGAAACGCTTTCTGCACCGAGTTACACAAAGCCTGCCGGCACGATTGATTCCACAATAAAAGTTACCTATATGGGCAAAGGCGGCACAACCTATGCGGAATCCGCAACAAAACCCGTAAAAGCAGGGACTTACACCGTAAAGGTAACGCTTGAAACGGCGGATACAATTTACAGCGGAACTGCGGACTTCACAATCGCACAAAAAGATGTTACCATACGCGGCTTTAAGGTGCCGAACAGCGCTTATAACGGCGATACGAAAACATCTTTTAATGCAGCCGCCGCAGAAATCGTCGGCAAGATAACGGGCGATGATGTAACCATTGACACCACCGCCGCAGAGGCAAACTTTGCACAAAAGGATGTTGGTAATGATATTCCCGTTAATTTCACAGGCGTGAAGCTTGCAGGCGCAGATAAGGACAATTACAGAATTAGCAGCGTTGAGCCTGCAAAGGCAAACATCTATCAAAGAACTCTTACGGTTAAGCCGGACAGCGGATTGAGCAAAAAATACGGCGAGACAGACCCTGCATTGAGCAGCACTGTAAGCGGAACTATTTACGGCGAGATGTACATAATTGACGGCAAGCTGGAAAGAGAAGCAGGCGAAAATGTCGGCAATTATAAAATTCTCCTCGGCACGCTGGCTCTTAAAGACAACGGAGCCTTCAAAGCGTCAAACTATATACTGAGCCTTGATACGACCGCAGTGTACTTTGAGATCAAAAAAGCTCCTGCTCCGTCCGCTCCCACAGGGTTAAGCGGTATGAAGGGCAAGACGCTTGCAACCGTTCCTCTCACAGGCGGCTGGGCTTGGGCTGACGACACGACAGTTATGAACACTGCCGGAACGCAGACCTTTAAGGCAAATTACACAGATACAACAGGCAATTATGAAAATGCGACCAATGTTGATGTAACAGTAGAAGTTATTGATAAAACGAATGTCAGCGCAAGCATCACCTTCGCTGACGGCAAGCTGACATATAACGGCGCAGGGCAGGCTTATGAAACCGCAAGCATTTCCGGCATTACAGCAGGCGCTAACCCCGGCTGGACTTATGCTTATGTACCTTCCGGCACAGGCTCGCTCGATGCTTCGGGCAAGCCGCAGAACGCAGGCACATACACCGTAACGGCAACCTATGAGGATGATGACAATTACGGTACAAAGAGCGCCGTGCTCGAAATCAAAAAGGCTGTTCCGACGGGAACTCCGAAGTACACGGGAATAACGACCGCAGGCAAGACGCTTGCTGATGCGGCTATTACGACAACAGGCGCAGATTTCTCGGTTCCGGGTGCAGTTATCTGGGTGGCTGACGACGGCGTAACACCGCTTCCGGACACAACTGTGGTTGCGGCAAACACCTATTACAAATGGCTGTTCACACCGACCGACACAGACAATTACGAAACACTGACAGGAACAATTCGCCTTTACCGCAGATCATCCGGCGGTGGCGGTGGCGGACGAAGCACTTCACGCTACACCGTATCGTTTGAATCGAACGGCGGCAGCAAGGTTTCAAATCAGACTGTTACAAGAAACAGTGTTATGAAAGAGCCGACGGCGCCAACAAAGGAAAACTTTGATTTTGACGGTTGGTACTCGGATAAGGAACTCAAAACCAAGTACGATTTTTCCGCAAAGGTAACAAAGAGCTTCACACTCTATGCAAAATGGACGGAAAAGGATAATTCGGTAAATCAGATTATCTTAACAATCGGCAAAAAGAACGCACAGGTATTCGGCAAGGCGAAATCAAATGATGTTGCTCCGAAAATCGAAAAAGACCGCACAATGCTTCCGGCAAGGTTTGTTGCCGAAAACTTGGGCGCAAAGGTTGAATGGGACGGCGAAAAAGAGCTTGTAACCATTACGGGTAAAAACCTTAAAACCAATGAGAATGTAACGATTCTTATTACCATCGGCTCTGCAACAGTGAAGGTAAACGGCAAGGAAATCAAGCTTGATTCTCCTGCGTTTATCGAAAACGACCGCACCTACACACCTATCCGCTTTATTTCCGAAAACTTGGGAGCAAGCGTCGAATGGGTTGAAAAGGATCAGAAAGTAATTATCACAAAGCCCGAAATCAAAAAGGCTGAAACAAAATAACACTAAATAAAGCTTTCCGAACAGGAAATTGGTGACGGCATAGCAGGCCGCCCGGTATAGAGGCAAAACGCCTTTATTGCCGGGCGGCTTTTTTTGTGCCTTTTTATACGATATTACAAAGCAAAGGAAGAGAAAGCGATTACCGCATAAATAAAAAATTGCCCTACATAGGACAAAATTATGCTTTTTGTCGGATATGCCCTGCGGCACGGAGGACACTTTATGAAGCACAGAGCAAAACGCAAAAAGCATAAGTCCAAAGGACATCACCGCAAATCTTCGGGAAAACATCACAGAAAACCACCACCGTATCATAGCCGTGCCCCGCCTCTCTCTTTTGTGCAAATTCAACAAAATTTACACAAAAGGGTGAAATTATGAAATTATTTTTTGAAAGTTACAATGGGCTTGTGACATTAGGTGCTACAATGAATTTCGGAAGGAGGTGTAACGGTTTGAATAAACAATTAACTTTTTTTGAAAGAAGACTTGTGATTCTTTTTATCCTTTAAGGTAATGGCAACATCAGCTTTTGCATTGCCCTTGCTGTCAGTTGCCTTAATGGTGTAGTAGTTATCATTCGCCAAGTCTGCACCACTCGGAAGTGTCAGTGTGATATTTCCGTTCTTATCGGTTGTTTTTGAAACGGATACAGTTTT
>URZD01000008.1 GCA_900552305.1 uncultured Eubacteriales bacterium | reverse complement strand
CCGATTCCGATTCCGACTGGATAGAAGCCGACGGCGCAAAAATTTCCTCGTCGCGGTCGGATATGCGCGGCATGGCGGTATTCCGCAAGCAGGAGCCTGTCGGCGAAATGGATGACGACAGCGCACTTATATATAACATTCTGACTCACGGTATCAAGAAATGCACCGTTTCGCTCAAAAGCGCGTACAGCTCCCGCGACACGGTTTCGTTCCGCGTTTCAATTCCGGAGGCTGCGCATTTTAAAATAGAGCAGAGCGGCGGCAAATACACAATCGGCGGCGGGGGGGGCAAAAACAAAAATAGCCGAAACCGCCGCACTGAATGTCGAGTACATGGGCGGACAACTGCCAAGCGGCTACCGCTCCTATGACGAGCTTTTTGCACAGGCGCGCTCCGCGTTTGAAAGTAAAATTTCCGATTTTCTCTATGCAACGTCAAGAGATTTCGGCGCGGATATTCTTGACATCGGCAAGAGCTTCCGCTCCGGCTTTTCGGACTGGAACAGCCTTTGCGCCGTAGACTGGAGCAGTATATACCAAGCCGCCGACTTCTCGGTCGATGTGCGGCTGCTTTAGCCGGCGGAATTTGAACGCAATGCGCTTTAAACCGACAATTTCTTACGGAGGTTATCCTTATGCCTGTTATTATCAAGCTGCTGATTTCCGCGTGTCTTGCGTGGGGACTTGTGTACCTTATAAGCTACGCGTTATGGGAGCTGAAAAGCGGCACAAAACGCGGCGGCATAGCCGCACTTTGCGCCGCTGCAGTCTCCGCCGCCGTGTTCGCAGTTACGATAGGTCACATTTGATATATACAAAAGCAGAGCCGCCCATAAAAAGCCGCTCTGCTTTTATTATTTAATACTCTCCGCGCATAATATGCCCGCTATATATACATATACCATTCCCGCCGTGTCAAGAATCCTTGCAATATTCGCAAAATATTCCGCGCACAGCCGTTCCGCCGCAAGAAACGCCGCTGACGGAAGAACAGAAAAAATCGCAACCGCCATTATCGCGCGTCCGCACAGCCGCGTATACTCCTTGTCGCTTTTTGTCATTTTAAGACCGGCCGCAAGCCGAGCCGCAAACGCAGGAAACGAAAAAACCGCAAACCACCTTTTGTCACATATGCTTTTCACGACACTATTCACCAACCTTAAACAGTCTGAGCGCATTTTCACAGGTTATTCTTACCGTGTCCTCAACCGAAACACCCTTTACCTCCGCGATTTTTTCCGCAACCCTGTACACAAGACTGCTGTCGTTGCGCGTACCTCGGAACGGCTCCGGCGCCATGTACGGGCAGTCCGTCTCGATAAGCAGTCTTTCCATAGGTATCGCTTCAAGCGCCCTTATCGCTTTTTTCGCATTTTTAAAGGTTAATACTCCGGTAAACGAAATATGAAAACCCATTTTAAGGAACTCCGCCGCCGTTTCCGCGCTGCCCGAAAAGCAGTGTATCACGCCGTTTGAAATACCTTTTTCTTTCAGTATCTCCATGCACTCGCCCTTTGACTCACGGTCATGAATTACAACGGGCATATCAAGCTCCCTCACAAGCTCCAGCTGCCTGCGCAGCCAATACTTCTGCGTTTCCCGCTCCGTGTCCTCATAGTGGTAATCCAGTCCGATTTCGCCTATTGCGATAACCTTTTTATGCGCAGCCATACGGCGCAGCTCATCAATGTCCGCGTCCGTCATGCCGCCTGTTTCGCTCGGATGCACACCGACCGCGGCATATATAAAATGGTATTTTTCCGCAAGCCCGATACTTGTCCGCGACGACTGCATATCCGAGCCGATATTGTTCAGCCTTCCCACGCCCGAATTTCTGATTTTCTCTATCACCGCGGCGCGGTCGCCGTCAAACATCTCATCATCCAGATGTGCGTGCGTATCATATAAGTATGTTCCGTCCAAATCTGTTCAGTCTCCCCGCTATTTCTTTATATCCTTTATAAATGCCTCGATACGGTTAAGCGCCTCGTTTATGTTCTTCAGCGAATACGCATACGAGCATCTTACAAAGCCTTCGCCCGAGTTGCCGAACGCCGTTCCGGGTATAACCGCAACCTTTTTTCCGAAAAGCAGCTTTTCGCAGAAATCGTTTGATGAAAGTCCCGCGGACTGTATACACGGGAAGGCGTAGAACGCGCCTTCCGGCTCAAAACAGTCAAGTCCCATCGCGTTAAAGCCGCTTACCATAATCATTCTGCGCTGGTTGTACTCCTCGCGCATCATGGCAATATCGGAATCGCCGTTCCTGAGCGCCTCTATCGCCGCATACTGTGACGTTGTGGGCGCGGACATTATCGCAAACTGGTGTACCTTTGTCATTGCCTTTATTATGTCCGGATTTCCGCAGGCATAGCCAAGCCGCCAGCCAGTCATCGCGTGCGACTTTGAAAATCCGTTTACGACAACCGTTCTGTCGTACATACCGTCAATCGCCGCAACCGATGTATGCTGTATGCCATAGGTAAGCTCCGCATATATCTCGTCGGAAAGCACCATTATATTGTGCTTTTTCACTACCTCCGCAACGCTCTCAAGGTCGTGCCTTGTCATAACCGCGCCTGTCGGGTTGTTCGGGAACGGCAGAATCAGCACCTTTGTTTTCGATGTCATCGCCGCCTCGACCTCATCTGCGGTCAGCTTAAAATTGTTCTCCGCCTTGGTCGTTATCGTGACGGGAACACCACCCGCAAGCCTTGTTATCGGCTTGTAGCACACAAAGCTCGGCTCTGGTATAAGCACCTCGTCGCCCGGCTCGATAACCGAGCGCAGAAACAGGTCTATCGCCTCGCTGCCGCCGACCGTCACAATCGTCTGTGTCAGTCCGTTATATTCAAGACCGAATCTTCTTTTCATATATGCCGCAATTTCAAGGCGCAGTTCCTTTATACCCGCATTCGATGTATAATGCGTGTGTCCCTTTTCCAGAGAGTAAATACCCTCGTCCCTTATATGCCACGGAGTAACAAAGTCAGGCTCGCCCACGCCGAGCGATATTGCGTCCTTCATCTCCGCCGCAATGTCAAAAAACCTTCTTATTCCCGACGGCGGTATCGATTTCACCGTTTTGTTCAAAAAACTCTGCGGTTCAAAGCTCATAACGATATTACCTCCCTTTCGTCCTTTTCCTCAACGTCAAGCACCACGCCGTCCTCCTTGTATCTTTTAAGCACAAAGTGAGTTGCAGTACTCAGTACAGACTCCATAGGCGCAAGATGCTCGGAAACGAAAAGTGAAATATCCTTTATATTATCGCCCTCGACCGTAACGCCGAAGTCATAGCTTCCGCTCATAAGATTGAGAGAGGTGACCTCCGGGTACTGATATATGCGCTCCGCGATTCTGTTAAAGCCGTTGTGGCGCTGCGGCGCGACCTTCAGCTCGATATACGCGGTAACCTTGTTTCTTCCCGATACCTTTTCCCAGTTCACAACCGCTCCGTAGCCGAGTATTGTTCCGTTTTTCTCCAGTTCATCAATAGATTCGGCGACCTCGGTAATATTCATGTTCAGCATGGCGGCGACTTGCTCAATCGACAGCTTACAGTTCTTGTGCAATATCTCTACTATTTTTTCCGCATTTTTGATTTTTTCCATAGCAAATGCCCCCATTTTAATAAATTTATTCCTTATAGTATACCACCATATCCCTAAAACGTCAACCGCTATTTTGTAATATTTTAGAACAAAGCTGTGTAGGTTTACAATAGATGTGTTACGGACTTCCATAGTATTTAGGCAGTCATTTTACGGCGGAACAATTTTGACATACCTGCCGTCTTCATCATTATTGATTTTTGCAGTTCAAAGATTTTATGGTATTCCGCAGCCTCCGCAACAAGTTGTCTTGCATTTTCAAACTTCAAAACAACAAAAATAAAAAAATTTAAAAAAATGCTTGACAAAAGCCATTAGGACTGGTATAATATCTAAGTTGGAAAAAGTCGGCTGCAATGTCGGCAATGACAGGGTCAGTCCAAGCGATTTGACCGCCTACCAAATGCGGGTGTAGTTCAATGGTAGAATCTCAGCCTTCCAAGCTGATTGCGTGGGTTCGATTCCCATCACCCGCTCCAGCAGTATACGCGCCTGTAGCTCAGCTGGATAGAGCAACTGCCTTCTAAGCAGTGGGTCAGGAGTTCGAGTCTCTTCAGGCGCGCCATTATTGCTTTAATATGGTGGGTATAGCTCAGTTGGTTAGAGCGCTAGATTGTGGCTCTAGAGGCCCTCGGTTCGAATCCGAGTATCCACCCCACTTTTATTTATGCGGTAGTTGGCGGAAAGCTGTTGTATCGGCAAGGCAGACTTTGACTTGTCGGTATCGGAATTTTCAAAGGCTGCGGACAGGCAATGTCAAAGGTATATATTGGGCTGTAGCCAAGTCGGTAAGGCACCAGACTTTGACTCTGGCATTCCGTAGGTTCGAGTCCTGCCAGCCCAGCCACTTTTTAAAATTTAATACGGTCCATTAGCTCAGTTGGCAGAGCACTTGACTTTTAATCAAGGTGTCCGCAGTTCGAATCTGCGATGGATCACCAAGCAAAAACGGCTTAACCGGTAGGGTTTGAGCCGTTTTTGTTTTGCTTTATAAAAGACTGATTTTTGTTAATTGACTGATTTTATGACTGATTTTTTTCTTCGTCCATCTTTTGACTGAAAAAATTATTCAAAATATCCTGAGTTTTATCTATGTTTTCTTTTTCAAGATGTGTATAAATATCGAGCGTTACTTGAATTGACGAATGTCCGAGCAAATACTGCGCTGTCTTAACATCTATCCCCGCGCTATATAGACTTGTTGCATAGGTGTGTCTGAATATATGCGGAGTAACAGCATCTCCGAGCGACTTTTTTGTGTGCTACGCATATGCTTTTGTTTTTGACATAATTCTTCCCCAAAATTTTCGGAAAAATGATTTTGACATGGTTTTTTCGCCTTTCATGGTAAATATGCAATCGTGCTTGTCGGCTATATACTCAGTCAAAATATCAGTCAAATTATTTATAATCGGAACGCTGCGTATTCCCGCATCCGTTTTCGGTGATAGTTTAATCTCGGAATCGTTCCCCTTGAAAATCAAGTTTTTATTCACGTATATTTTTTTGTTATCCATATCAATGTCATTTACCGTAAGCGCCAACGCCTCGCCGCGGCGCAGACCGCAGTACAGTATTAAAAATACAAACATTTTTTCATCCGCACTCAAATCGGGATTTGTTGTGAACAGCGTAATCTCGTCCGAAGTAAGCGCCCTCTTCCTCTTCCGCTCTTGCTTTGGCAGCTGAATACTTGCCGCAGGGTTTTTGTAGATATATTCGCTTTCCTGTGCCTGTGAAAAAATCTGCCTTAATGGGCAATAATTAAGTTGTTTGACAGATAATCGTGTAAGTCTGAAATTTGAGAGAAACCCTCGCATTTCATAACGATAAAGGCACAAATCATAGAATGATTGCTATAACCTGTACGACCGACTTTAGAATTGTAAGCCGGAATACAGCTTAAATCCAAATTGATGAATAGTTCATCGTAAAATTTAGCTTTTGGTTGTGAAGTAAAAAGACCGATGTCTTTTAAAATTTCTTGGCGATAGATAAAAACCACTCTCCTTTGCGGGATTTTGTTTACAACTATATGAGTACATATACGCTCTGCGCTACGTTCGGCAGGGCGAGAAGGTCGGGGCGTTTGCGAAGCTGAACGGCAAACAGCTCATACGCGAGGACGGCTCGCATCCGATCTGCGTTATGACGGTGCCGATCAGGTATTTGAGCGTAAACGGAGCTGTTGAAGCAAAAAAGAAAGCAAAAAATGCGGTTGTCCGCCACAAGTACGGCGAATATAAAAACGTGCTGCTTTCGGACGTGCAGCTTGAAAAGCTGAAAGAGAAATTTCCGTATGACCGGGAAAAGCGGATTGAGGCGGTCGATTCATGGGTACAGCAGAAGGGCAAGGGGTACGATGATTACTATGCGGTAAGAGCGCTTGACAAAGCGCGCCAAAGCGCGGAGTATTCACTGGATTTTGAGAAAAATTGTGAATGGGTAAGGGGAAAAAGACCGATTTTTTGACAACACTTTGACAACATTTTTGTTGTCAAATGACCTAAAATGAGCTTAAATCAAAAAATGCTTAGAAATGCTAAAAGCCGCATAAACACTGGAAAACCAAGCGTTTATGCGGCTTTTTGATTGGTCGGGGTGACAGGATTTGAACCTGCGACCTCTGCGTCCCGAACGCAGCGCTCTACCAAGCTGAGCCACACCCCGTAATTCAAAACTACTTTTTCTATTATACACTATGTTCCACGGTTTGTCAACTGTTTTTTATAATTTTTTAGGCTAAATCAAAATTTATGCCATTTTATCCCGAAAACCTCTTAAAAACCGCCGTAAGCACAGCGTCAAAAAGCCGCTATGCACTCGGCGGTCGGCAAAAAAACACGCTACCGCGGGCAAGGAATCCCCATGCCCGCGGCGGTATGCCGTATGTGCTGCTAAAAACGCAAGCCGTCATCTGCTGCAATCAGTCTTTCTTTAAGAACGAAAACAGACCTCCGCTCTTTTCGTACGGCTCGCTTGTTATCTCCGTAAGCGTGTAGCCTGTCGGCTTTATCGTCTCGCGGATTTTGCCCTCGTCAAGCGGCTGCTCGCTGATGATAACCGTCTCGCCCTTGGAGTGCGACGAGGTTACCTTTTTCACATCGAACGCGGCACGTATCGCGTCATTTACGTGCGACTCGCACATTCCGCACATCATTCCGTCAATTTTAAGTGTAGTTTTTGTCATAGAAAATCGCTCCTTAATATATGTTTTAAAATTATTTTACCGAAATTACTTTATATCCCTGCTTTTTAACCGCATTGCGTAAGGCGTCAATATCAGGCTCGCCGCAAAGCGCAACCCTCGCCGTACCCTTTTTGTGACTTACCTCAGCGGTGCGGACGAAAGGCAGTTCTTCAAGCGCGCCCTTTACGCGATCCTCGCAATGCCCGCACATCATACCCTTGATTTTTACGGTTACGGCATTACCGTCAGCTGCGCCCGCAGCGGCAGCCGGAACACTCTTGCTGTGCGGCTTGAAGAAATTAAGTCTGAGCGCATTTGAAACCACGCAGAAGCTCGAAAGGCTCATCGCGGCAGCTCCGAACATCGGATTGAGCGTAAGTCCGAACGCCGTGAAACACCCCGCGGCAAGCGGAATACCGATAACATTATATATGAACGCCCAAAAGAGATTTTCATGGATATTCCTCAGCGCGGCACGGCTCAGCCGTATCGCGTCCGGAACATCGGAAAGTCTGCTTTTCATAAGAACTACGTCCGCCGCGTCGATTGCAATATCCGCGCCCGCGCCGATTGCTATTCCCACATCGGCACGTGTGAGCGCGGGCGCGTCATTGATACCGTCGCCGACCATGGCAACCTTGCCGTCCTGCATAAGACGGCGGATTACGCCCTCTTTTTCGTTAGGCAGAACTCCGGCTATTACCTCGTCAACGCCCGCAGCCGCGCCGATTGCGCGCGCTGTCCTCTCGTTGTCGCCCGTGAGCATGATTACCCTTATGCCCATTCTGTGCAGCTCGCGAACTGCCGCGGGGCTGTCCTCCTTAACGGTATCGGCAACGGCTATTATGCCCAAAACCTTTCCGCCGCGGGCAAACAGGAGCGGCGTTTTTCCATGATTTGAAAGGCTGTATGCCTTCCCGCGCAAGTCCTCCGATATGCCGAATTTTTCCGAGATAAATTTAAGACTTCCGCCGACAACCTCATCACCTGCAAGCACAGCAGAAAGACCGTTGCCCGGCAATGCGGCGAAATCCGTGACCTCCGCCGTCTGCTTTCCGAGTGCGGAATACTTATCCATAACCGCCTTGGCAAGCGGATGCTCGCTCTTTACCTCCAGCGCCGCCGCAGCGTCAAGGAGCTGTTCCTCCGTTACGCCGCGAGCCGTGATTATGTCGGTTACCGCCGGCGCACCTTTGGTTATCGTTCCTGTTTTGTCGAGCGCCGCAATCGTTACCCTGCCCGCGCTTTCAAGCGCAGCGGCGTTCTTGAACAGTATTCCGCACCTTGCTCCCACTCCGTTTGCAACCATTATAGCAACCGGAGTTGCAAGACCGAGCGCACACGGACAACTGATGACAAGTACCGAAATTCCGCGCGCCAGTGCGTAGCCGAAATCCCTGCCGAGCAGCAGCCAAACCGCAAGTGTTACCGCGGAAATCGCTATGACAACCGGCACAAACACGCCGGATACCCTGTCGGCAGTCCTTGCAATGGGAGCTTTTGTCGCCGCCGCATCGCTTACCGTTTTTATAATCTGTGACAGCGTTGTGTCAACGCCGATGCGGGTTGCCTCGCAGCGCAGAAATCCCGAGCGGTTTATCGTTGCCGCCGAAACAGTGTCGCCGACCGCCTTGTCAACCGGAATACTCTCGCCCGTCAGCGATGATTCGTCAACCGCGCTGCCGCCGTCAATGACCGTTCCGTCAACGGGTATGCTCTCGCCCGGACGGACAACGAATATATCGCCCTTTTTTACACTTTCAATCGGAACGGTTACCTCACCGCCGTCGCGGATTATAACCGCACTCTTTGGCGCAAGCCGCATAAGACCGCGCAGTGCGTCTGTGGTTTTGCCCTTCGAGCGCGCCTCCAAAAGCTTTCCGACCGTAATCAGCGTGAGTATCATCGCAGCAGACTCGAAATAAAATTCGTCCATGTACATCATAACGGAGTGCGAATCGCCGTGCAGCTGTGCCGCAGTCATCGCAAAGAGCGCGTAAACGCTCCAGACAAATGACGCGCCCGAGCCGAGCGCAACAAGCGTGTCCATGTTCGGCGACCTGTGCAAAAGGCCCTTGAATCCGCTTATGAAAAACTTTTGGTTTATCACCATTATTATTCCCGTGAGCAGCAACTGGACAAGTCCCATTGCCACATGGTTACCGTCAAACCACTCCGGGAGCGGAAATCCGAACATCATATGTCCCATCGAAAAATACATCAGAATAACAAGAAATATAACAGACGCGATAAGTCTGCGGAGCAGCTGCGGCGTTTCGTGATCCTCAAGCGAGTCTGCGGAGGAATCCGTCGCGGACTCTGCCGCGCCGCCCTGAACGGACGCTCCGTAGCCCGCCGCACGGACTGCGGCAATGACGCTTTCCGAACTTGCGCTGCCCTCAACCGACATGGAGTTGGTCAGCAGGCTCACCGCGCACGACTCAACGCCTTCAACCGCCGATACCGCCTTCTCTACACGGGCGGAGCAGGCGGCGCAGCTCATTCCCGTAACTGCGTAATGTTCCATAAAAATCACCTCACAAAATTATTTTTACGGTATTTTCTGCCCTGTGCATAGGGCAGATTTCAATATTTTTCCGTTTTCAACGGCGGAGCAATTCTCCGCCAAAACATTTAATTCAACGGCAGAGCTTTCTGCTCCTTATTATAATGTAGCTTTTCCAAAAATTCGCTATTTCATCAGTTTTTTTATCGTTTCAATAAGCTCGTCCGTAACCTCGTCCTTGCCTTCGCGTATGTCGCGGACAACACAGGTGTGTATGTGGCTTGCCAAAACCTCGCGGTTGAATGCCCCGATTGCCGCATTCACTGCCGCCGACTGTGTCAGCACGTCGTTGCAGTACGCGTCGCGCTCAATCATCGCCATAATTCCGCGCACCTGCCCCTCAATCCTTTTTAGCCTGTTCAAAAGCGCCCGCTTTTGCTCCTCTGTGCGCATCGTGTGCTTATCCGCACAGCAGCATTTTTTATTCTCCATATTTTTATCACCTCTTGCTATACCCCCATAGGGTATTTTTATTATATACCCCCACAGGGTATTTGTCAAGAGGGAAAATGGAAAAAAATATAAAATCGGACAAAAACGAAATATTGGGGTATCTTCTATTGACAGACACAAGATATGGTGATATAATTATAAATAACTTTACATTGCAAACAGCGGACGCGCAGACAGAACGGGTTTCGCGTGTGCGAAAACGGAAATGAGAAAGGGGCATTGTGTTATGATATACATTATAAAAAAGGACGGAACTAAAGAGGAATATAATGTAGAAAAGGTTGTAATCGCGGTTAAAAAATCGGCATTCCGCGCACTTGTGGAATTTACAGACGAGGATATAAGCAAGATAACCACGTTTGTGGACAGCCGTGTTCTTAGGATGAATAAGGATGAAATCCCAATTTCGGAAATGCACAACATAGTCGAGGGCGCACTCGATTTGGTGAATCCGACCGTTGCAAAGAGCTACAGAGACTACCGCAACTATAAGCAGGATTTTGTGCATATGCTTGACGAGGTTTACCAAAAGAGCCAGGCGATTATGTACATAGGCGACAAGGAAAACTCCAACTCCGACTCGGCGTTGGTTTCGACAAAGAGGTCGCTTATCTTTAATCAGCTCAACAAGGAGCTGTATCAGAAGTTTTTCATGACGGTCGAGGAGCTTCAGGCGTGCCGCGAAGGCTATATCTATGTTCACGATATGTCGGCAAGGCGCGACACCATGAACTGCTGTCTGTTTGACGTGCAGACGGTTTTAAGCGGCGGCTTTGAGATGGGCAACCTTTGGTACAACGAGCCGAAAACGCTCGATGTTGCTTTTGACGTAATCGGCGACATCGTGCTTTCGGCGGCGAGCCAGCAGTACGGCGGCTTTACCGTGCCCGAGGTGGACAAGATTCTCGCGCCGTATGCGGAAAAGAGCTATAACAAACTGATTGACAAATACAAGTCTCTCGGTCTTTCCGACGAGGTATGCGCAGCAGAGGCGACAGCGGATATTCAGGAGGAATTTGCGCAGGGCTTCCAGGGTTGGGAGTACAAATTCAACACGGTCGCGTCAAGCCGCGGCGACTATCCGTTCATAACCATGACAATGGGTCTTGGCAAGAGCCGCTTTGAGAAAATGGCGTCAAAAACCATGCTTGCGGTGCGCCGCAAGGGGCAGGGCAAGAAGAGCTGTAAAAAGCCGGTGCTTTTCCCGAAAATCGTATTCCTTTATGACGAAACGCTGCACGGACCGGGCATGGAGCTTGAGGATGTGTTTGAGGCGGGCATCGAATGTTCAAGAAAGACAATGTACCCCGACTGGCTGTCGCTCACGGGCGAAGGCTATGTCGCAGGTATGTATAAGAAATACGGCAGGGTGGTATCGCCCATGGGCTGCCGTGCGTTCCTTTCGCCGTGGTACGAGAGGGGCGGAATGACGCCCGCAGACGAAAACGACAAGCCGGTTTTTGTCGGCCGCTTTAATATCGGTGCGGTAAGTCTGCACCTTCCGATGATTTACGCAAAGGCGCAGAAGGAGAGCCGCGATTTTTATGAGGTTTTGGACTACTATCTTGAGCTTATCCGAAACCTCCACCTCAGAACGTACGACTATCTCGGCGAGATGCGCGCGTCAACAAACCCGCTTGCATACTGCGAAGGCGGTTTCTACGGCGGACACCTGGGAATCCACGACAAGATTCAGCCGCTTCTTAAAACCGCGACCGCATCGTTCGGCATAACTGCGCTCAACGAGCTGCAGCAGCTGTACAACAAGAAATCGATTGCCGAGGACGGACAGTTTGCGGTTGAGGTTATGGAATACATCAACAAAAAGGTCGGCGAGTTCAAGGAGGCGGACGGCAGGCTCTATGCGCTCTACGGCACGCCCGCGGAGAGCCTTTGCGGACTTCAGGTAAAGCAGTTCCGCGCAAAATACGGAATTATCGAGAATGTCTCCGACCGCGAATATGTAAGCAACAGCTTTCACTGCCATGTTACCGAGGACATCTCTCCGATTCAGAAACAGGACCTTGAAAAGCGGTTCTGGGACCTTATGAACGGCGGCAAAATTCAGTATGTAAAATACCCGATTGACTATAACGTGGACGCGGTAAAGACGCTTGTACGGCGCGCAATGGACATGGGATTCTACGAGGGCGTCAACCTCTCGCTTGCATACTGTGACGACTGCGGACATCAGGAGCTTGAAATGGACGTGTGCCCTAAGTGCGGCAGCCGCAACCTTACGAAAATAGAGCGCATGAACGGGTATCTTTCCTACTCGCGCGTAAAGGGCGATACGCGCCTTAACGATGCCAAAATGGCGGAAATCAAGGATAGGAGAAGTATGTAATGCGCTACCATAATATAACAAAGGATGATATGCTTAACGGCGACGGGCTGAGGACTGTGCTGTGGGTCGCGGGCTGCACTCACAAATGCAAAAACTGTCACAATCCCGTCACGTGGGATATAAACGGCGGTCTGGAGTTCGACGAAGATGCGGAAAGAGAGCTTTTCGAGGCTTTGGGCAGACCGTATATTTCGGGAGTTACGTTCAGCGGCGGCGACCCGCTGCACCCGGAAAACCGTGCGGAGGTTGCAAGACTGATTAAAAAGTGCCGCGAGCTTTTCCCGCTTAAAACAATATGGCTTTACACAGGCTTTTCATGGGAGGAAATATGCAGCCTTGACTTTATCCCGCTTGTGGACGTTGTTGTTGACGGACACTTTATTGAGGAATTAAAGGACACAAAGCTGTTCTGGAAGGGCAGCTCTAACCAGCGCGTGATAGATGTACATAAGACCCTTGCGGGGGACGGAATCGTGCTCCACGGCAAGGAGCGCGAATAGCGGCGCATAAAATCCGCGGTGTACGTAAGTTTTAAAGTCAGATTGCGGGCAAATCGGATATTAAAAGGTGCGCTGCACGTTAAAACGCCAAAACACACAAATATATAAAGGAGCAAACGAATGAAAAGAATAGCGAAGTTTGAAAAGGTCAGCCTCGAACAGTTCAGGGAAGCATATATTGATACATACGGAAGTGACGAGAGTCTTAACGAGGTATATGACGGAATAAAGCTGCCGCGCCGTGCGACTGTCGGGTCCGCCGGCTACGATTTTTATGCGGTGAAGGATATAACTCTTGCCCCGGGTGAGACGGCAAAAATCCCTACCGGAATCCGTGTCAAAATAGACGAAGGCTGGGTGCTTAAAATATACCCGCGCAGCGGCCTCGGATTCAAGTTCCGCCTTCAGCTCAACAATACAGTCGGAATAATTGACAGCGATTACTATTTTTCGGACAACGAAGGTCATATTTTTATAAAGATTACAAATGACTCCAACGAGGGAAAAACGCTCTCGGTAAAGTGCGGCGACGGCTTTGCACAGGGCATATTTGTTGAGTACGGCATAACCGTTGATGACGAGGTGTCGGAAATACGTAACGGCGGTTTTGGCAGTACGACAAAATAGCGGTACACAAAATCAGCAAAAGGGAATCGTATGTGGCAAACTGCACGGTCATACTGTTAGCGCCAGCCGCGTGGGGACAGGCGGCTGGCGCAGCTGCACAATGCAACCACATAGGACAAATGTGTAAAGGCACCGTACGGAGCAAATCGCGGCTGACGCAACATTAAATTTGTGGTTGCGTTTTGTTTCTCAATATGATATGATTAAAAAAAATATAATAGGGGTTGATTTTTATGTATAAAATAGGTATTTCAAGCTGTGACAAGAAAATATGTGACGAACTTTTTCGTGAGTATGCCGAAAACGGAATCTCTGCAATGGAGGTATCTGAGGCAGGATATGAAGGCTTTGATTTTGACGGCGTACGCCGGCTTGCAAAGGAAAACAATGTTAAGCTTTGGTCGTTTCATCTTCCGTTTGCCCCGTTTGACAAAATAGACATTTCATCCCTTGATGACAATCTCCGTCTTTCAACTGTCAGGGCTTTGTCCGAACTTATTAAACGCGGCTCCGACATAGGCATAGACAAATTTATTATTCACCCAAGCGCAGAGCCTATCCCTGATGATATACGAAACGAACGGATGCTGCGCTCCCGCGAGTCATTGTCGCGCCTTGCCGATGTATGCGAGAAATGCGGCTCGGTTTTATGCGTTGAGGATTTACCGCGTACCTGTTTGGGTCATTCGATAAGTGATATGCAATTTTTAACCGCCGAGGACGAGCGTCTTAAAATATGCTTTGATACAAACCACATTACGGTTGAGCAGCCGCAGGACGTTATCCGCGCTTTGGGCAAAAAAATTGTTACGCTTCACGTTTCCGACTTTGACTTTGTAAACGAACGTCACTGGCTGCCCGGTGAGGGCAAAATCGACTGGAGCAGTGTTGTTGACGCGCTCGCTGAAATAAACTATAACGGAGTATGGATGTATGAAATCGGCTACAAATGTCCCAAAACCATTTTCCGTGACAGGGATCTTACTGCATACGACTTTAAAAGAAATGCTGATGAGATTCTGAATCGAAAAACTCCCACCACCTTCTATGCACCAAAGCCTAACCTCGGTATGTGGGAATAATTTGGTTGTATGTTTTAAAATTCTATGCTGAATATTTTACATCGGGCAAAAGGTTAAAACCTGTTGCCCGATGTTTTTATACATAAAAACGGAGCAATTTCCAAAAGAGGAACTGCTCCGTAAAAATCTGTTTCACGACCTTTTCAAATAACAGGTCGGATAGTTTTTAAAAACTCAATTATACAAGCTCAAGTACAGAAACTTCTGCTGCATCGCCGCGTCTCGGTCCTATCTTGATAACTCTTGTATAACCACCGTTACGCTCAGCATATTTAGGAGCAATCTCCGCGAACAGCTTCGTAACAACGTCCTCTTTTGTAATGAACGCGAGAGCCTGACGTCTTGTGTGAAGTGTGTTCTTCTTGCCGAGAGTAATCATTTTTTCAGCCAGCTTCTGAACTTCCTTTGCACGCATTGTCGTTGTTTCGATTCTGCCTGTTTCAAGGAATGAAGTTGTGAGATTTCTTAACATTGCTATTCTCTGATCAGTCGGTCTGCCCAACTTTCTCTGGTGTGCCATACTATCACCTCTTTCAATATTCGTTACGTCAGACAAGTCTGACAATTATTCCTCATTGCTTGTAAGCGACAAACCCATACTGTCAAGCTTTGCAATAACCTCTTCAAGCGACTTGCGACCAAGGTTTCTTACCTTCATCATGTCGTTCTCGCTGCGGTTGGTCAAATCCTGTACAGTATTTATGCCGGCACGCTTTAAGCAATTATATGAACGTACCGAAAGGTCAAGTTCTTCAATCGTTGTTTCAAGAACCTTTTCTTTCTTGTTTTCTTCCTTCTCTATCATGATTTCGGTGTTCTTTGCACTCTCCGACAAATCAATAAAGAGATTCAAGTGTTCATTGAGTATCTTCGCGCCGAGGCTCACTGCGTCGGGCGGGTCGATTGTTCCGTCCGTCCACACCTCAAGCGTCAGCTTATCGTAATCCGTTATCTGACCCACTCTTGTGTTCTCAATCGTATAATTCACCTTCATTACAGGCGTATAAATTGAGTCAACCGGAATAACCCCGATAACAGGCTGCATAATCTGCTTATTGCGATCCGCCGAAACATAGCCGCGACCTCTGTCTATGGTGATTTCCATAAACAGCTTGGCATCCTCGTTCAGCTCAGCAATATGAAGATCTCCGTTGATTATCTCAACATCAGAATCGCATTTTATATCGCGTGCGCAAATCTCGCCGGCGCCCTCATGATTGATATAAATCGTTTTCGGACCGTCCGCGTGCAGCTTTATTGCAAGCTTCTTTATGTTGAGAATTATCTCGGTTACGTCTTCCTTTACACCGGGTATGGTAGAAAATTCATGCAGTATTCCGTCAATCTTGATTGAGTTTACTGCAACGCCCGGAAGCGAAGAAAGCAAAATTCTTCTCAGTGAGTTGCCCAATGTTATACCGTATCCTCTTTCCAAAGGCTCTACAACAAACTTGCCGTAGCGGCTGTCGTCGGATACCTCCACACATTCAACTCTTGGCTTTTCTATTTCTATCATATTTAGCCCTCCTACTTTAATTCTAATAACACAGGGATAACATGAACTCCTGTATCCTGCAAGGTCTTTTTTACATGACCCCGCTTCACTTTCCGAATATACACTTTATTTAAAAATGTATATTTCATCAGGGCTGTGCGATTAAAATAATACCGCTGCCATATATTCAGGCAGTACATCAGATACGGTTTATTACTTACTGTAGAGCTCGACAATCATGTGTTCCTCTACGTCATAGTCGATGTGCGCTCTTGTCGGCAGTGAAACAACCTTGCCTGTCAGCGCTTCCTTATCAGCTTCGAGCCAATCGGGAACTAATCTTGTAGAGTTAACCTCTGCCGTTTCTTTGAACTTTGTCAGCGATGCCGACTTCTCTCTTACAGCGATAACGTCACCCGGCTTAACAAGGTAAGACGGAATGTTTACCTTTTTACCGTTTACGGTAATGTGAGAGTGGTTTACTATCTGTCTTGCGTCACGTCTTGTGTTCGCAAAGCCAAGTCTGAAAACAACATTGTCCAGTCTTGTTTCAAGAATCTGCAACAGCATCTCACCTGTAATACCGTGCTTCTTTGTCGCCATTATATAATATTTATGGAACTGTTTCTCCAGTACGCCGTATATGAACTTAACCTTCTGCTTCTCGTTAAGCTGCATACCGTACTCGGACATCTTTCTTCTGTTGGGTTTCGGATTTCTGTTTGACTTTTTGTCAACGCCCATTACGCCCGGTTCAATGCCCAGCGTTCTGCATCTCTTTAAAACGGGCTGTGTATTTTTAGCCATTTATTATTTCACCTCCTGCTTTCTGTCTGTAATTATACACGTCTTCTCTTCGGCGGTCTGCAACCGTTGTGAGGAATCGGTGTAACGTCCTTAATCATATTAACCTCAAGTCCGGCAACCTGAAGTGCGCGAATTGCTGCTTCTCTGCCGCTTCCCGGGCCCTTTACATATACTTCAACATACTTAAGACCGTGTTCCATTGCAGCCTTTGCAGCTGTCTCAGCTGCCATCTGTGCTGCGAACGGCGTGCTCTTTTTCGAGCCTCTGAAACCTAAGCCACCGGCTGATGCCCACGAAATAGCGTTTCCTGCAACATCGGTAATGGTAACTATTGTATTGTTAAAGGTTGACTTGATATGAGCCGCACCACGTTCAATATTCTTCTTTTCTCTACGACGTCTGGTTTTCTTAACTGCCTTTGCCATAGTTAATTTCACCTCCTGATTTTAGCGGAACCCACGCTCGCCGCGCGGGAGATAAATCCGATTCAATGATTATTTCTTCTTGTTGGCCATTGTCTTTCTCGGGCCTTTTCTCGTTCTTGCATTTGTCTTAGAACGCTGACCTCTTACAGGAAGGTTTTTCCTGTGGCGAAGTCCTCTGTAACAGTTGATTTCAATGAGACGCTTGATATCAAGAGCAATATCACGACGAAGATCACCTTCTACGTTATACTTATCAATCTCAGCTCTGAGTATCGAAACCTCATCCTCTGTCAAATCACGAACTCTTGTGTCCGGATTGATTCCCGTTGCTGCTAAAATCTTCTTGGATGTGGAAAGACCTATACCGAAAATATAGGTAAGACCGATTTCAACTCTCTTCTCATTTGGTAAGTCAACACCTGCAATACGTGCCATACTTTAATTCACCTCCGAATAAATTTTTTTTGAAAAGCACTCGGTTCGGAGCAGAATTTCACTTATCACGGCGCCCAAAGGCTCCGCTTTCATCAGCTTAAACTAATTGGTGAATAAGCCTGACTCCGCTCCAAAGAGTATGATTTTTTCGCTTAGCCCTGTTTCTGCTTGTGGCGCGGGTTTTCGCAAATAACCATAACTTTGCCTTTTCTCTTTATTACTTTGCACTTTTCACAAATAGGTTTAACTGAAGGTTGTACTTTCATATTCCTTCACCTCCTAAAAAAGTTACGTTACGTCAATAGATACCTACAGACCTAACCTTTGTATTATATCACTTATGTCGCATTATGTCAAGCGAGGATTTTGCACAAAATACTTTTTGTATTATTGCCTTTATTTACATATTTCAAACAAACGCTACGCAAAATCCCGCAAGACTATTTTGCACGCCATGTAATTCTGCCCTTTGTAAGGTCATACGGAGAAATCTCAACCGTTACCTTATCGCCCGGCAAAATCCTTATATAGTGCATTCTCAGCTTGCCCGAGATGTGTGCAAGAACTTTGTGTCCGTTCTCCAGTTCAACCTGGAACATCGCGTTGGGCAGCGCTTCAAGGACTGTTCCTTCAACCTCCAAAACATCCTCCTTTGCCATAACTCCACCTCCCTTCGTTTTCAGCGTCGTTCCGCTTTTTTTCTCTTTCAAAGCGTATCCTTAAACTCCTCAAGTTCTCGCCGCAGCTCGGCATTCGTCACCTTTAACCCCTGTGAGAGCTTGGACGCCGCGTACTCGCTGCGCACGGAGGTACTTTTAAGATGCTTAAGCTTTTTCTTTTTAGGCTTATCAGCCTTACGCAAATCGCCGTCGCAGATATATGCGAATATTCCGTCCATTCTGATAATAATGTAATAGCCGCCGCTGTCTCTGCCCGCCTTAGACTGTACAATATCGCCTATACTGAAATTTTCATTTTCCACTTGATTTTCCTCCGTTTACTCGCAAAGTGTGAGCAAATAAGGCTCTCCGTTTGTTATGAGTACCGAGTTTTCATAGTGCGCCGCGAGCTTGCCGTCAACCGTCAGCACCGTCCAGTCGTTGTCGGCAACATAGATTTCCTTGCTGCCCTGGTTTACCATCGGCTCAATCGCAAGGCACATACCCGGTCTTATTCTGATGCCCCTGTGACCCGGTGTAACGTAGTTCGGTATCTCGGGATCCTCATGCAGGTCATGTCCGACTCCGTGTCCGCAGTATTCGCGCAGTACGCTGTAGCCGTTTTTCTCCGCGTGCTTTTGGATTGCGCCCGAAATGTCGGATATTCTGTATCCGTCACGGGCAAACTTTATCCCTTCAAAAAAGCACTCTCTTGTAACATCAATCAGCCGCTGTGCCTCGCTGCTTATACTGCCTACGCCCACTGTCCGCGCCGCATCGCCGTTATAGCCTTTATAACACGCGCCGACATCAAAGCTCACAATGTCGCCTTCCTTCAGCGGGTGCTTGCTCGGGAAACCGTGGATTATCTCGGAATTTACGCTTGTGCATACGCTTGCGGGAAAGCCTCCGTAGTTTTTGAACGACGGTGTGCAGCCCTGACTGCGTATGTATCGTTCCGCCAGCTTATCCAGCTCATAGGTTGTAACGCCCGGCTTTGTATGCTCCTCAAGGAGCTTCAAAGTTTCGTAGGTCACTCTGCCCGCGGTTTTCATAAGCTCTATTTCCGTTTTAGATTTTATTGTTACCATAACTCTCCGCTTCCTTTTTGAAATCCTTTAATGCAGTATCGGAACAGACGACTAATTTTCCAAAGCCTCAAGTACCTTTTCGGTTGTCTTTTCGATGCCGTTCTGACCGATAACGGTTACAAGCATACCCTTTGCCCGATAAAATTCTTTGAGCGGCTCTGTCTGCGAATGATAGGTTGCGAGTCTGCTCTTTATAATTTCCGGCTTGTCGTCGGCTCTTACAATGAGCTTTCCGCCGCAGTTGTCGCAAACGCCCTCTTTTTTAGGCTTTCTGTAGACTGTGTGATAGGTAGTGCCGCATTCTTCGCACTCAAGTCTGCCCGAAAGTCTTTCGATTATTGTCTCGTCATCAACCTCAATCGTCAAAACCTTGTCTATCTCAATGTCGGACTTGTCAAGCACGTCAGCCTGAGCGAGGTTTCTCGGGAAACCGTCCAGAATGAATCCGCCCTTGCAGTCGTCCTCGTGCAATCTTTTTCTTACTATGTCAATCATGACCTCATCCGGAACAAATTTGCCATCATCAATGTACTTCTTTGCAATACTGCCAAGCTCTGTTCCCTCCGCTATATTCTTTCTGAGGATTGCACCCGTTGAGATTGTAGGTATTCCAAAATGCTTGCTCAGATTTTCCGCCTGTGTGCCTTTGCCGGCGCCCGGCGCTGCCAATAAAATAAGCTTCAATGTCAACACTTGCCTTTCTGTTCGCCCGTCATGCCAAAGCACAGTGGGCTTATCAATAAATTTAACTTATCTTTCTTAAAAACTCCACAAGGGGCTGCCTTAAAACGCATTCGCACTCTAAAACATCCCCTGTAAAGCTATGCCTTTCGGCATTTTATTTATTCCAAAAATCCCTTATAATGTCTCATGAGCATCTGTGACTCAAGCTGTGTAACTGTCTCAAGCGCAACGCCAACTACGATAAGGAGCGATGTTCCGCCGATTGAGAAGTTGTTGATGTGAAGTCCCAGGTTCATAAAAATCGGGATTACCGCGATGATGCCTAAGAATATAGCACCCGCAAGAGTAATCTTTGAAAGAGTTCTGCTGATGTAGTCCGACGTAGGACGTCCCGGACGGATACCCGGAATGAATCCGCCGTTCTTCTTCATATTGTTTGCCATTTCAATCGGATTGAACTGAATAGCAGTATAGAAATATGTGAAGAAGATTATCAGCAGGAAGTACAGTACCGCATACAGCCAATGGTTAGGCGAGAATATTTTAAGAAAACCGCCCCAGAAGCCGCCCGACGCTTCGGACACGCCCGCGAAAGCCGCGATTGTACCCGGGAATGCCATGATTGACATAGCAAAGATAATCGGGATAACGCCGGCAGACGCAACCTTGATCGGGATATGCGTACTCTGACCGCCGTACATTTTTCTTCCTACAACACGCTTAGCGTACTGAACCGGAATTCTTCTTTCAGCCTCTGAGAAGAATACAACGAACGTGATAGCAGCTATTGCCACAACAATGATGGCAGCTACGAATATAAGGCCCTTTGCATTTACGCCTGCTCCCAAGAATTGATTATAAATTCCGTATGCAGCTGATGGTATTCTTGATACGATACCTGCAAAGATAATTAGTGATACGCCGTTTCCAAGTCCCTTTTCTGTAATAAGTTCACCCAACCAGATAATAAATGCTGTACCTGCTGTGAATGTAAGAACTATTACAAAAAATGTTAAAACGCTTGGATTTTTGATTGCGTCAAGACCGTTTGTAACGCTCATATTGTAAAGTGTTACATAAAGTCCGGCACCTTGTATGAATGCCAACGCAATACCAAGGTATCTTGTAATCTTGTTAATTTTCTTTCTGCCCTCAAGACCTTCTTTAGCCAGACGCTCAAGAGAAGGTATTGCGACAGTAAGAAGTTGAACGATAATAGATGCGTTGATGTATGGTGAAACACCCATTGCCATAACTGTTGCGTTTGAGAACGCACCACCTGTGAATACATCGAACAAGCTGAACAAGTCAGTTCCGCCGTTTCCAAGGAACGCTTGCATAGCGTCAGCTGTCAGATACGGTACAGGAATATGTGCACCGAATCTGAAAACTATAAGCATCATTAATGTAAATAGAATTCTGCGACGTAGGTCCGGAATTTTCCAAGCATTCTTTAGTGTCTGTAACACGATTACATCACCTCAGCCTTTCCGCCT
>URZD01000007.1 GCA_900552305.1 uncultured Eubacteriales bacterium | reverse complement strand
TTTTGTTGAGGGTATTATTTTTATCCTTCTTTCGCTGTGCAACTTCAGAGAGGCTCTTGTCAACCAGATTCCGAAAAACCTTAAATTCGGTATCTCCGCAGGTATCGGTCTTTTTATCGCAATTATCGCGCTCCTCAATGCGGGTGTTGTAGTTCCTAACGAGGCTACTGCGGTTACAATCGGCTCGTTCAGCTCGCCGCAGTTTGTACTTTCGCTTGCGGGACTGCTGATTATCGGTATTCTTCACCATTTCAAGGTACCCGGCGACATTCTGCTTGGTATTCTTGCGACATGGGTTCTCGGAATTATCGCAGAGCTTTGCGGTTGGTATGTTGTTGACGTTGAAAAAGGCGTTTACTCGCTTATTCCTTCGTTCAGCGGAATTACCTTTGAGGCTCCGGCAATGTTCAAGTTTGATTTCGGATATATGGTAAAGAACTTCTCTACATTCTTCGTAATCATGTTCGCGTTCCTGTTCACCGATATTTTTGATACGGTTGGTACTCTTATCGGCGTTGCGGAAAAGGGTGACCTCCTTGACGAAAAAGGCGAGCTTCCGAATGCAAAGGGCGCACTCCTTGCAGACGCGGTAGGTACTGTTGTCGGCGCTTGCCTCGGAACATCGACGGTTACAAGCTATGTTGAGTCAAGTGCGGGTGTTTCGGCAGGCGGCAGAACAGGTCTTACAGCGCTCACAACGGCGGTTATGTTTATTCTTGCGCTTGTTCTTTCACCGATATTCCTTGCAATTCCGTCATTTGCAACAACTCCGGCTATGCTCTTTGTTGGTATGCTGATGCTCAGCTCAATCAAGAACATGGAGTTTGACGGCGACATCGCGGACGTTATCGGCGGCTTTGTAGCGGTAATATTCATGCCGTTTACATACTCAATCTCAAACGGTATCATGTTCGGTATGCTTTCGTGGGTTATCCTTAAGATATTCACGGGCAAAATCAAGGACATCAAGCCTGTTATGTGGGTTGCAACCGCATTGTTCGTTGTGAACTTCGTAATGAAGTTTATGGGTCTTTGCTAAGATGAATTAAAAAGCTAAATCAAAAACCGAGGCTCGGCATTTTCGCGGGTCTCGGTTTTTGGTATAATTTAATATGCAGGTATCCAAACAGTTATGACTGTATAAACTATATATGTTTTGCGGCGAAAAGCAGCATTGTGAGCAGAGAAAAAATATTTTTTTCGGACGGTGTTATATATGGAAAACATAAACGGAATGTACAGCATTAAGAAGATTTACAGAACAGGACGCGGCAGATGAAGAAGCAAAAATTGTATATAAGGAAAAAAACTTTTACGAAATAGAGGAATACTGTGAGGAAAACGGTTTAAGCCTTCCCGAATACGTTGAAAAATACGAAGGTGCGGAAATCCGCGGTTTTGCCCGCCGCGTCATACAGCAGATGAAGGAAACGGTTTCATGCGGCTTGGCTCGCGAAGGAATAATTCCGGGCGGACTTGCAAGTCTTTATACGGCGGAAAGCTGAAAACTACCAATGAAAAAATTTAAGGTGCTGAAGTGTTTGCCTTCGGTGCCTTTTGTTTTTATACGAATACCGAATAATACGAAAAAAATCGGTATCGGAAAAAGTTTTTGTTATTGAAATGCGCGGCGCGATTATATAAAATAAAACTGTTACAATAGGTGAGCTATACCTTTCCGAAAATAACGGACATAAATTTGAAGAAAAGGAGAAAATATAATTTTAATGATTATATTACGGTGACTGTATCTTGAAAATACAAAAAATCTTTTCAAAGCTATCAATTTTACATAAACTTTTATTTTTCTATATATTGATTATCACGATATGTATTGCGATGATGACTACGATTATCGTGTCAAAATCCACGCAGACCATACATAAATTTTCCGATACGATAATCGAGCAGGTCATGCTTTCATCGTATCGGAGCATGGTTACGCAGCTTGACGATATTCAGTATGTGTTTGCAAGTTTGCAGGCAAATAAAAGCATACAGAAAATACTTAACAATCACGATGTCGAATATGCCTCCGAAAACGTGACGGAGCTTGACCACATACTTTTCGGAGCGGATATATACGAGAAAAAGTTCAATAATATTGAGCTTTATGCTATCGGGCATCCCGAATATGCGGAGTGTGACAGCAGCCGCGTCTTTGACAGCGGAAAAATAGAAAACGTCGCTGTGTACGGAAGGGCGATAAACGATACCTCGGCATATATATGGGAAACAAACGACAATAACTATGTCGCGACAAGCAATATATCCGTCACAAAGGCGCTGACCGACACATATACGCTTGAGCCGATTGCGGTTGTACGGATAGAGATAGGCACAATGCAGTTTGTCGAACGAATACAGAGTATAAAAATTTCGGACAGTGGGCGTTTGTTTTTATGCAATTCCGACGGTCACATTATAAATCCGTACAATGACAGCTTTGTTGCGCATTTTTCGAATAATGCGGAAATCAAAAGGCTGATAAGCGAAAAGGATGCAGCAGCAAACGCGTATTCGGAGATAGGCTCGGAAAGCTATCTGATTTCCGTCCGTCCGCTGCTTGATACAGGGTTGTATCTTGTCGGTGCGGTCCCGTCAAACGAGGTAGTTACCTCGGCAAACGCTCTGCGTGACGCGGCGGTTTTCACAGCGCTGATTATGATTATAATTATCCTTGTTTTGCTGCGGTATATATCGTCGTATATATCAAATCCCATTCTGGAGCTGTCAAAAAGCATGGAAAAATTCTCGCTCGACAGTCCGCAGTATGTCACCTACAACAACGATGACGAGATTGCAAAGCTGTATAATTCGTTTAATGAAATGCAAAAGAGAAACATTGAGCTGCGCGACGACCTTGAGGAATCGCTTATGACCCTTAAAAAGTCGGAGCTGAAGGCTGTTCAGGCGCAGATTTCGCCGCACTTTTTGTATAATGCGCTGAACTCCATTAACTCACTTGCGAAAAAACACAGTGTGGACGATATAGAGATGATGACATCGGCTCTTTCACAGTTTTTCACGCGGACGCTTAACAACGGAAACACCTATACGACAATAGGAAACGAGCTGATTCAGGTTCAGAGCTATATTCAGATTCAGAACGTGCGTTTTCAGAATAAGTTCCGTCTGATAATCAATGTCGATGATGAAATTAAGAAATACAGTATACTTAATCTGACCCTTCAGCCGCTGGTGGAAAACTGCATTGTTCATGCGTTCAGAAACGTAAGCGGCGACTGCGTTATACAGATTGACGCAGAGATGCGGGAAAACGGTATATGTATAAAGGTATCGGACAACGGACTGGGCGCAAACGTGGCGGACGTTGACGAACTTAACGAGTATATCAAAAAGCCGTTCAAATATGACGACGCCATAGAAAAATACGGCATACACAATGTAAACAAGAGAATTGAGCTGTACTACGGGAGCGGCTACGGTCTTTCGTATGAAAACAACAGTCCGCGCGGGCTGACAGCGGTAATTTATATTGGCAGAAAGGAAATGTAGACTATGAAACTGATTGTTGTAGAGGACGAGGCTCTGTGCCGCGAAACGCTTGTTAATTTGCCGTGGGATTCAATCGGCATCGAGGTTGCCGGCGAGGCGGAAAGCGCCAACGCCGCGTTGGCGCTTGTAAAGGACATCCGACCGGATATTGTTATTTCGGACATATCAATGGATGACGGAGACGGATTTTATCTGGCGCGGGAGCTGTCGTGCATTGTGCCGAACTGTAAGGTGATATTCCTGACCGCTCACGATAAGTTTGAGTATGCGCAGAAGGCGGTGAACTGCAATGTGTTCTCGCTGATTTTAAAGCCGATAAACGACGCGCTTATTCTGAAAACCGTTGCGGAGGCAAAGGCGGAGCTGGAGGAGGCGTATAGGGTTGAGGATGAGCATCAGCGGCTTATAAACCGATTTACCGAATGTAAATTCTTTTTAAGCGAATACTTCTTTTCCCTTGCGGAGAATAATCCTGACAAGCTGCGCGAATACTTTGGAGTGGGAAAGGGAGACGAGCAGTATCAGGCGATTGTGTTGTCGCCGAGCAATGACACGGAATTTAATTTTCGACAGTTCTGGAATATCGGAATTTTGCTCAACCAGCTGACGGCGAACAGAAATATAGCTTTTTTCAACGAGAAAAAGCTTACGCTTATACTGTGGTTTTCCAAGGACAAAACCGAGGACGAGAAATTTGACTATGTGTATAATGTTGCGAATATGCTTAATGCGCACGTTGTGTACAGCGGCTATGAGGATTTGTCGTACACAATTTCAATCGGCTCTCCGGCAGATTCGGTGGAAATGATACCCTACAGCGTCAGAAGGGCAACGGACGGACTGAAGTACAAATTCTTCCGTGACGAAAACGAGGTAATATACATTGACGATATTGAGCCGATTTCGCATAATATCTGCAATCTTGACGAGATTAAAACCGACATATTAAACAGCATAAAAACAGCGGACGCGGATAGTACGGGACACAGCATAGAGCGGCTTTTTGACGAGTTCAGACGCAGCAGCATTACGCTTGACTTTGCACAGCGGATTTGCTTTGAAATCATTGTTGCGATTTCCATTGCTATGGGTCAGATAGGTCAGAATCCGGAGGTTATCTTCAAAAATTCGGAAATATGGTCGGTGCTGAAAAAGTGCAATGCGATAGACGAGCTTAAAACACTGCTGAACGGAATATCGGCAACCACCTGCTCTGTGATTATAAGCTCCAGAAACGATAAATACAAAAATATTGTCAAGGACGTGCTGAGTATTCTGGAAAGCAATCCCGATGTTGCCATATCGCTTCAGGACATGGCAAAGCGGGTCTATGTTTCACCGTGCTACCTTAGCTCGACCTTTAAGCAGATAACGGGAATGTCGTACAAGCACTATGTGGTACAGATGAGCATAAACAAAGCGCGCGAGCTGCTTGCGAACACGAACATAACCATAAACAAGATTGCAAAGCAGATAGGCTACAAAAGCCCGCAGTATTTCAGCAATATCTTCAAAAAGGAAACGGGACTTTTGCCGACGGAGTACAGAAATATGTATCAGGACAAAAGTATTTTGAATTAGTGAAAATTCACAAAAAAATCGGTATTCAAAAAAGTTTTTTATATTGAATCGGCAATTTGAAAATTATATAATGTTTACGATGGAGGGGAAGGTGACCGAATTTGAAAAGGGTCGGCATAATTTTACTTGCCGCCGCCGTGGGAATATTGAGCGGCTGCGAGGGCGATAACTCCCGTATAGTATCGGAGAATAACAACACAACCGTCACGGTTGCGGTGCGAAGCGGCGAAAAGGAGTCGTGGGAGGCAGTAACAAGAAAATTCTTTACAGAAAATCCCGAAATCAGGCTGAGCTTTATCGAGCTGGGGAGCGAGTTTGAACAGTACAGACTGTTGACATCGGCTCTCTCGTCAAGAAACCGTGCCTTTGACATAATGGAGATTGAGGACGTTCTGACGGATGAGTTTATAGAAAAAGGGTATGTAAAAGCACTTGTGAAAGCGCCCTCCGTGGCTGACAACTGCATCCAAACGGCGCGCAGCGCGTTTATGAGGGACGGCAAGTGGTACGCAGTGCCGTTTCAGGCGGATATAGGGATGATGCTCACGCAAGGCTCATATGACATAAGCCGCGGTCTGTACGCGGAGAGCGGCGATGTAAGCGAGTACGCTGTTTCCGCTCCGGATTTATCGGATGAAACGGACGTTACGGGAGTGCTTATGGAGCTTGTCGCATACACGGGCGACGCGGAAAAGGGTATTCGGCTCTACAAGAGCATTTACAGAGACAGCATACAGGGCAAAGCAAATATAAAGCTGTTTAAGGAGGGTAAAATTCCTACACTGCGCGTATGGTCAAGCGAGGTAAAAAAATACAGGGAGCAGAGGAAGGGCGGCTCGTTTGAGTTCCGCGTAAACAATTTCCCCAAAACCGCGGCGGGAAAGGAAATATCCTCCGCAAAAATCCTCGGACTTGCAATTTCCGCACTGAGCGAAAAGGATGAGCAGTGCAAAAAATTCCTTGATTACTGTTCAAGCCGAGAGTTTCAGGTGGAATGGGTCAGATATACCGGCGTATACCCGATAGCAAAAGGACTTTACGACAACGCGGCGATAAACAGCGAGTGGAATCACATATATCCGATGAAGGAACGGATTGAAAGCCTTCAGATAAGACCGTCGGCAAAGAGCTATATAAGCAAAGCCGACAAACTGCAGAGCGACATGGAGGAGTACCTTTCGGATGACTCATGTTTAAGCCGCGTGCTGCAAAGCTATAATGAAATTTGTAAAAATTAAGCAGAAAATAAATAAAGAAAGAAGGATTGAAATGAAAAAGAAAAGATTTTTCAAAAGAATGTTTGCGGGCGTTTTGGCGGGGGCGATAGGCATCTCCGCCTGCGGCTGCGGCAACAAACAGCAGACGGTTAAGGACGAGGACCCGAACACAGTTCCGAAGGATACCTATGAGATAAACTGGTACCTTCCCGCAACCGCGCCAAAGGAAATCGCGGTGGTGGAGAATGAGATAAACGCCTACATAAAGGACAAAATAAACGCAACGGTAAAGATAAACTGTCTTGAAAATGCACAGTACAGCGAAAAACTGTCCAACATGATTATGGCGGGCGAGTATTTTGACATTGCCTTTTGCGCAAACTGGATGCTTGACTATTTTGTAAACGCTGAAAACGGCGCGTTTGTTGAGCTTGACAGCCTTTTTGACAAGTATATGCCGAAAACCCATGAGCTGAGCGACAAGGCGTGCCTTGACTGCGCAAGGGTCGGCGGCAAGGTTTACGCGCTGCCGGTAATCAAGGAGAGCGCGAGCGCGTACGGCTGGATTTACAGAAAGGACATTGCGGATAAGTATAACATCGATATGAGCAAGATAAAAACCTTTGAGGAGCTTATCCCTGTTCTTAAAACAATAAAGGAGAACGAGCCTGACATAAAATATCCGATTAACTGGGCGCTTGACCAGACGCCGGGTGACAGCGCTCTGATACCGTTTAATGTTATAACCGGTTATAATGTCGGCTACAGGAGAGATGATGACAGCTTTTCAATAATGAACAAGCTGGATGTTCCTGAGATAATGGACGACTTTGAGCTGGCTCACAGATTTTACAAGGAGGGTCTTGTAAAGGAGGATATTCTGACAAACTACAGCGACACAACGCAAAGACTGAATAACGGTCAGACCTTCTGCGCCCTGTTCCCGCTGAAGCCGGGCAAGGTTGAAGAAACCTTCGGCGACAGCCGCTATAAGTTTGCACAGGAATTTGTTACAGAGCCGAGAAAGGGTACAACCATCGGAGTTTCGTCAATGAACGCAATATCCTCGACGTCAAAAAATCCCGCGCGCGTTGCGAGATTTCTGGAGCTTTTGAATACCGACAAATACCTTTACAACCTTGTTATTTACGGAATAGAGGGCAAGCACTACACAAAGGTTTCGGACAATGTAATCAAGCTCATTCCGAACAGCGGTTACGATATGTCGACCAATCAGTGGATGATAGGAAATGTATACAATGCGTACACAAAGGATACCGAGAACCCCGATAAATATGTCGAGTTAAAGAACTTTGACGACAGCGCAACAGTTTCAGCCATTTGCGGATTCAGATTTGTGACAGAGCCGGTACAGGCGGAGATCGCCGCGTGCAAGGCTGTTGAAAAGCAGTTTGAAACACAGATTGCACTGGGCGCGATTGACCCGACAACCGTTATTGACGAGTACAGGAAAAACCTTGAATCGTCCGGCATAAACAAAATAATCGAGGAAGTTCAAAAGCAAATAAATGAGTTTCTTGCAGACAAAAATAAATAAACGGCTTTTAGTGAGAGGATGAAAATAGTATGGCATTGACAAAAAATACGCTCCGTGTCGGGGAAAAGCGGGGAATATCAAAAAAGACCTTGGGCAGAATTAAAGCAAATATCCCGCTGTATATAATGACCCTGCCGGGAATTATTCTGACGGTTCTGTTCTGTTACCTTCCGATGTTCGGTATTGTGATAGCATTTAAAAAGATTAACCTGAAAGACGGTATTCTGGGCAGTCCGTGGGTGGGTTTCAGCAATTTTGATATGCTTCTTCAAAACAAGAACGCATGGATAAGCATAAGAAACACTGTTGCCTATAACATGGTTTTTATCGGCTGTGAGCTTGTGTTCGCCGTTTCGCTTGCAATTCTTCTGTCAATGATTGCAAACAAGCTGCTGTCAAAAACGTATCAGACAATTTTTATAATGCCGTACTTTCTTTCTATGGTAATTGTTGCATACATCGTTTTTGCGTTTCTTAACATGGAGTCCGGATATGTGAACAATGTGATTCTGCCCATGCTCGGAAAAACGGAAAAGGTCAACTGGTATGCAAAGAGCGGGGCGTGGCCGTACATACTTTTTATAGTCCGAATGTGGAAGTCGGTCGGCTACGGCAGCATCGTATACCTTGCGGCAATAGCGGGAATCGATACGGAAATGTACGAGGCGGCAAGGATTGACGGCGCGGGGATATGGAAGCAGATAACCTGTATAACCCTGCCGTCAATAAAGAACATAATGATAATCATGACAATTCTTAACGTGGGTAAGATTTTCAGTGCGGATTTCGGACTGTTTTACAATGTCACGATGAATTCGGGCGCTATTTATCCGACAACGCTTGTTATCAATACCTATGTGTACAATATGATGACTGCGGCGGGAACGGCAAGCACGGGTCTTGCATCGGCGGCGGCTATGCTCCAGTCGGTACTTGGGTTTATACTGGTGGTTTCCACAAACGCCGTTGTCAGAAGAATTGACAGCAGCAGCGCACTGTACTGATGCGTTTAGTCGAAAGGAGCGTAACTGATTATGCAAATTGAAAGTAAAGGGTTTAATATATCATTGAATGTCATTTTTGTACTGCTTGCGGTTTTGACGGTGTTTCCTGTTTTGCTGGTGTTCAGCATCTCGTTTACCGACCAGAGCGCGATTGCCAAATTCGGTTATCAGCTGATACCGTCAATCTTCAGCCTTGACGCCTACAGATACATATTTTCAAGCGGTATGGGAATAGGCAGAGCCTACGGCGTGACGATATTCGCAACGGTTGTCGGAACTGCCATAAGCGTGCTTGTGATTGCACTTTATGCCTACCCGCTTTCACGGTCGGGATTTTTGGGCAAGGGCGCGCTGACGTTCTTTATATTCTTTACCATGCTGTTTTCGGGCGGAATGGTTTCGTGGTATATGATAATGACAAAGGTTTTGAAATTAAGCAACACGGTGTGGGCGCTGATACTGCCGTACGCGATGAATGCGTGGTATGTGATTATAATGCGGACGTTCTTCCAGACCTCCGTTCCCGACGCGCTGATAGAGGCAGCAAAAATCGAGGGCGCGGGCGAGTTCAAAATCCTGTTTAAGGTGGTATTCCCCATATCGCTGCCCGCAATAGCGACCATAGCCCTTTTTCAGACCCTGACTTACTGGAACGACTGGTACAATCCAATGCTGCTTATTACCAATCCAAAGCTGTACAACCTGCAATTTTTGCTTCAGGTAATGATGAAAAATATTCAGATGCTTTCGGACGGCTCAATGGATTCGGGCGTTATGTCATCGCTTGCGTCAAATATCCCGGAGGAATCGGTAAGAATGGCGCTTTGTGTAATCGCGATGGGGCCGATACTGATTGTTTATCCGTTCTTTCAGAAGTATTTCATACAGGGACTTACCGTAGGTGCGGTAAAGGGATAAGCTGAGCTAAAAATCCGCGGCACGGACAAAAGCGGATAAAATAACAAAATGAGGTGTAATGATGAAAAGATTATTTGCAAGTTTTTTGTGTATCGGTGTTTTGCTAAGCTCGTTCAATACCGTATTTGCGGAAAACGGCGGAGCTGAAAGAACGGTATACCAATCATCGGAGAATTTCAGCATAGAAACTGCGGACGGAACATGGGACGGCGGAGTTTGGTCGGCACAGCTGATTGACCCCGAAACGGACGAAATGTCGGTTATCACCGGAACGGTCGAACTAAGAGATGGAATGGGCGCGGATGCCGAACAGGCGGCTGCGTATCAGGCGTCGGCGGGAGGTCAGGCGATAAGCGCATACAGAGTTATGCCTGCGCCGAGAAACAATGTCGAAAACTTTACATTCAACGCGGCAAAGGTGTTCACCGCGCCGAGAGCGGGCGAGGTAACGATTACCTGCGGCGGGGATAAGATACAGACTTCTGACGGCTCGGGACCGAGCGTAAGAATACGCAAGCTCACAGATGGCGAGTTTACGCAAATCTGGCCTGCAAGCGGCTTACAAAAGCTCAGTTGGTCAGGCTTTAACGGCAAGCACGACGATATAACTCTGACGCTGAACGAGGGCGACAAGCTCTGCTTTGAGGGTTTAAGGAACACAAACGGAAAGGACCATATGTGGAGCTTTATTTACTGGGACCCGATTGTTACATATAAAGCGGACGAAACTCCCGATACGCCGGATGAGCCACCCGCGCCGGAGGATAGGGACAAGTTTTTGTCCTCCGAGTATTTCAACATAAAGGCTGCGGACGGAACATGGGACAGCGGCGTTTGGGCGGCAGAGATTGTCGACCCCGAAACCGACGAGATTCTTCCTATAACAGGCACGACCGATGCGAGGGACGGAATGGGCGCGAATGCCGAACAGGCAGCGGCATATCAGACCTCCGCGGGAGGTCATGCGGTAAGCGCATACAGAATTACGCCTTCGCCGAGAAATAATGTCGAAAACTTCTCCTTCAGCGCGGCAAAGGTATTTAACGCACCAAAGGACGGAAGGGTAATAATCAGCTGCGGCGAGGACAAGATACAAACCTCTGACGGCTCGGGACCGAGCGTAAGGATAAGAAAACTCACAGATGGTGAGTTTAAGCAGGTCTGGCCGTCAAGCGGCTCGCAAAAGCTCGGCTGGGCAGCGTTTAACGGTAAGCACGACGATATAACTCTGACATTGAGCAAGGGCGACAAGCTCTATTTTGAAGGTTTAAGAAACATAAACGGCAAAGATCATCTGTGGAGTAACATCTACTGGGATCCGAAGATAACCTACCAAAGCGGCGGCGATGAACCTGACCCTCCCGATACTCCGGAAGATGACGGCAAAACCGAGTATATGGCATCAGACAGCTTCAGCCTGACAAAGAACGGCGACAACGTGTGGAAATGGCAATACTACAGTATAGCGGAAAAGGAATATAAAAACCTTGAATATACGAATACACAGCTGCCGATTTTCGCTAAGGACTTGGGTCTTGGACCGGCTTGGACGTCAATGGACGGCAGCAACCGCGGCGTGGCTGTCGGACAGTACGGTATGCGCTGCTCCGTTCTCCCCGATACCGCAACAGCGGAGGAGCAGACGATGAAGATTGTCAGGGATTATGCAGTAAGAACATTCACCTCCAATAAAAGAGGCGAAATTACAATCAGCGCAGAGGACGGAGTTATAGAACACGCAAACGAAGTAAACGGAACTCATCTGAGGATTCTTCAGCACGTTGCGGCAACAGGCGAAACAAAGCAGATTTGGCCGTCGGAAAGCTGGGAAAACGTGAAGGGCAGATACAGCTTTGAGCCTATTGATATTTCAATCGGCTACGGCGACAAGCTGACGTTTGAAAACGCGTTCTGGTGGAAGCAAATGGGTGCGTCACCGTGGAACACGGCTATTCACTGGAATCCTATTGTTAAATTCAACAGGGTTTATCCGATTCTTGTCAACGCGGCAACCGCGGACGGTGCGTTGGACGTTCCTCTGAATAACGAATTTAAATACGAATACGACAAGAATATAACGACAATTAACGCAGAGGATATAGAGGTATTTACGGTAGACGAAAACGGCAGCCAAACCGCAGCGGCGGATGTGACGGCGGAAAGCCGCGTTGACGGTAAAAAGCTGAACATAAAATTTGACGGACTTAAGCCGTATACCGAATATGCGGTAACGGTAAACGGACTCGGCTATGCCGAGGGCGACGAGGGCGTTACGACAACCGAGAAATTCAGCTTTACGACAGGTCCCGAGGTCAATACCGAGGAAATAACCTTTGAAAACGGAAAGGTTACCGCAAAGATAAACAACCCTGCGGCAGCACCCAAGCGGGCGGCGCTGTTTGTGCTTGTTTGCAGCGGTACGGAGGATAAATATTCGGTAGTGAATGCCTACTATACACAGCGCAGCGACATCGGCGCGAACGACAGTCTGTCGCTTGACGTAGACATTCCCGACGGCTGCTTTATCAAAGCGCTGCTGACGAACGGAATTACGGAGGCGCAGCCATACAGAAGGGTATGTATTATCAGAAAAGGAGAGTAGGCAATGAAAAGATTTTTAACGGCTTTGATATGTGCGGCTCTTGTAATCACCGCTTTACCGTGCAGCGCGTTTGCGCAGCAGGCTCCGCGGGTGTTTCTTAACGGCAGTCTTGTAAGTTTAAAAAACACTCCGTATATGGATGACGGCGTGTGGATGGTTCCGTTCTGCGAGTTTATGAACGGACTGGGAGTGCGGACCGAATGGGATGCGGAAAACGGCATATACAAGGGCATGATAGGCGATATTGAGGCGTCGGTCAAACCCGATTCGGACGAGGAATATTTTGACCTTGTGGACATAGAGCTTGACCGCGGCACAAAGGCGGCAGACAATGACGCAATGGTGCAGCTTGACTATTTTGAAAAGCTGTACGGCGCAACGGTTACGTCCGACAGCAGCCGCATATCGGTTACGCTTGAGCTGCCGGAGGAGATTGATGCGGATTTTGACGTTGACGCATATCTCGATTCGCTCACGGACGGCGAGGAGGTTTTCAAAAGCGAGCAGCTTTTTGAAATGAAGCTGAGCGACCCGAACTATCTTTCACAGAAGGTTGTGGAAATGCCGGAGGGCGAAAAATTCGATAAGGTACTGCAAATCGATAACTATGTAAGACTTCAGCTGCCGTATGAGTCGCAGGTAACGACAAGCTCGATAGCGGACGTACACCTTGACGATATAGTTGTAATCACGTTTTGGGCGAGGTCGCTTAACAGTACGCACGAGTCGGGGCGCAGCTACTTCGGAATTTCCTTTGAAAGAAAGGTAACATGGGATAAAATGTTTTGTAACGGTGAGTTGTCGGTCGGCAGCGAATGGGAAAAATTCTATGCGGTGTGCAAGATAAGCCGTGATATTCCGAAGGATATGTCGCAGTTTTGTATCCGTACCGGCTATTATGAGGAATCGATGCAGGTGGCAGACCTCAAGGTGATAAACTACGGCAAGAGCTTTGATACCGAAGTAATGGCTCCCGATTCCGAGACAATGTTTTCGGGAGAGAAAGACTTATACCATGTAAAGAACGAAACGTATTACGGACGTGAGGAGGACGCCCTGTGGCGCAAGGAAGCTCTTAAACGTATAGAGCGGATCAGGGTCAGAGATATAAACGTCAATGTGACGGACGAAAACGGAAACCCCGTGCCGAACGCAAAGGCACACGCAAAAATGACGCGGAGCGAGTTCCGCTGGGGAACGATGGTGGAATATAACCAACGTCATTCGTACGGACAGTATTCCATTATCAACGATAAGTTTATCTTGCAGAACTTTAATGCGATAAGCGAGGGGCTGGCGCATAAATACGGCGCCGCCGATTTGCGGCAGTCATCCGAAACGGCAAACTATGCCGCAGAGCACAATCTCTATAACAGATGTCACAATATCTTTTGGGACGCGCCAAAGTTTATGAACGGACACATGGACAGAGTGACCGATGTCTATGTATCACCCGACGCGTCGGAGGAGGAAGTCCTGCTGGCATTCGCGGCTCACGCAAGTCGTATGCTTACAATGCCGGGGACAGCTTTGACGTAATCGACGTAATAAACGAACCGGTCGCAAACGGTTACTTCCAGGAAAAATACGGAAGAAAGTTTGTCGCGGATTTGTTTAAGATAGTAAGGGATATATGCCCGGATACCGATTTGCTTGTAAACGAGGCGGGCATGGAGGCCGATGACTCACGCTGTCAGCTGTTTAAGGAGGAAATCCTCGGCGATTATCTGAAATACGGTGCGCCGATTGACGGAGTAGGCTTTGCGGCACATTTTGTGAATGCTCCGTATCCGCAGCAGTTTTACAACAGAATGAGCTATGTGTGCGAGAATGTTGATAAGGCGGAATGGACAGAGTTTGACTATGTAAGCAATCTGACCAATTTTGCGGACAGAATGGCTCTTGAAAAGGATTACTTCCGCGATTGCCTTATAATCGCGTATTCTCACCCGAAAATGACAGGCTTTCATATGTGGGGATATGCCGACACAGACCACTGGAGAGGTGATTCGCCGCTTTACGATTACAGTATGATGAAAAAGCCATGCTATGAATGGTGGGAAAAATACGTTCTCGGCGAATGGAAAACAGATACCGAGGGTCTGACGGACGAAAGCGGCAGCGCAAAAATGCGCGGTCACCGCGGCGAGTATGAGATTACGGTAGAGGCGGGCGGCAAAACCGCGACAACCACTCTTGTAGTAAGTGATAAGGGCATAAACACGGTAAACGCTGTTCTGACGGCGGACGGAATAAGGCTTGAAACATCGAAACCTGTCGTAAAAAAGAAAATAAAGCTCAACTATCCTCTTGAGGATATGTACAAGTTTGACGATTACGGGAATATGTACAAGGGACTTTACAGAAACATTACCGAAAGCGTATGCGCACAGGACGGAACGGATATAAGTTTTTTGGGCAGGGATATAAGCAAGTTCGGCGAGGAGCCTGATAATTCCGCATATGCTCTAAACGCCGGTAAATACATAGTTTCGCACCTTAAACAGAATGTTGACAGCGGCGTTGTTTCGGTAAAACCGGCTGACGAAAACGAAGCCTGCATTTTAAGGGTGGAGGTCAGTGACGACGGCGAAAACTGGAGATTTATAGGCAGCTGGGACAGCATGAATCCCGAATACCTGAAATTTGACGGTAACGCGGACAGGGTACGCTTTACCAATATCGGTGCAAAAAGCGTACAGATAAACAATATTCATACGGCGTTAAAGGAGTGGATAAGATGAGAAAAAGGTTAATTTGCACAGCGGTTACGCTGCTTACGGTATTCTGCACCTGTACGGCATATGCGAGTACAAAAGCAACGTGCAGTGCGGACGAAAACGGAAAAATCGAAATAAGGCTTTCGACCGACCGCGACAACACACTGTATACGGTATATGTGCTGAAACCCGGTGCGGAGCTGCCCGGCGAGGACGGCAGCCATACCTCGGACAGCTTTGCGGCGCTTGAAAACATTGACGTGGTATTCGCCGAAAACGAGCAGTATGGCAACGGAACAGCGGTGATTTCTCTGCCGGAGGACACGCCGAAGGGTGTATATACGCTTGCGGTCGGCGGCGGTGAGCTTTCATCGTACAAAATATACGCTGCGGTTGCGGAACATTCGACAGCCGCCGCGGCGGAATCGGAGCTTGCGGCGGCAAAGAACGAATCCGCGCTTGACGAGGTACTAAAAAAATACCAAAATACGGCATGGGCGCTTGATTTGGCGGCACAGCCGTATGTGAAAAGCAAAAATACGGTACTCGGCAATATGCTCTTTATGATAAAGGGAGCAAGGGCTACAACGGCTGACGCGGTGAAGTATTTTGACCTTGCGTGTGCGCTTGCGGAGCTTAAAACCTGCGGCGAAAGCGAAATATACGATAATCTTCTTATGACCGAGCTGCTTTCGGGCAAGGATTATGCGGACATAATTTACAAAAATCCAAGCGGAATATGTGCCGCATTCAAAAATCTGAGAGTTGAAGAGGCGCTGCGAAACGCAGACGAGCTTGCAAGACTTGTTCGTGCATCGGAAGCAATATGCGCAATGAACTCGGCAACGCGCGACACTATCATCGCGGCGTTAGAGAGCTATAACGACATATTCGCGATTGACGCAAACGGCAAGTACAAGAGCGTTGACAAGTATCAGCTTGCGAAAAAGCTCGCGTCCTATAATGTGGAGTACAAAACTCTTGCGGACGTAAGAAACAGGGTTGACGAATCCGTTTCGGCGCTTTATGATTCCAAAAAATCCAACTCGGGCAGCAGCGGCGGCGGAGGAAGTACCGGCGGCGGTGGCGGCGGAGGTATTGTCGGCGCGAACATCTCCAAAAACGGAAACATATCGGAAAACATTGCGGGTCTTGACGGCGCAAACGGCGGTATAAAGGACATAGCCGGCGCGGAATGGGCGGCTCCGTATATCAAGTATATTTACGACAACAGCATTATGCAGGGTGACGGCGCAGGAAACTTCCGACCGAACGACAGCATAACAAGGGAGGAGCTTTTAAAGCTGATTATCGAGGCTTTGAAGCTGGACAAAAACGGCAGCACGGAAACCGGATTCTATGACGTGGACGCAAACGAGTGGTATGCGGAGTATGTGGCAGCTGGAGTAAGCCTTGAGATAGTCAACGGAATCGGCGAAGGCAGCTTCGGAACGGGTCAGAACGTGAGCCGACAGGACGCGGCGGCGATGATTTACCGTGCTATGTGCGTTGCGGGCAGTACGCCGGAGGCAAGCAGCAGCGCGGGCTTTGCCGACAGTGATGCGATTGCGGACTATGCGGCGGACGCGATAAACGCTCTTTGGGCGAAAAAGATAATATGCGGCTATGAGGACGGAACATTCCTTCCGCAAAATCCGATTTCAAGAGCGGAGGCCGCAAAGATAATCTACGGAATAATGAAGCCGGAACGCTAAGGGAGGAACACGATGAAAAGAATTTATTGTTTTTTAATTTGTTTTGCAATAGCATTTTCGGGTTTTGGCACACTCGCTGCGGATTCTGGCGCCGCGGCGGATAACGCCGAAGCGGTAACCGCAAGCGAAAAAATCGAGCCGCTCACACAGCTGGGCGTGCTTGACGTGACGGAGCCGAACTCAACGGTGCTTAAAAAGAATATCGTATACAGTCTGGATAAGATTACCGGCGGCAGTACGGAAAAGATGTATTTCGGGAACACTGATTTGTCTACTCCGCTTATGTACGGTCAGGCGCTTATGACGCTTGTTGATTTCCTCGGCTATACGCCGTATATCGATATGTATTATTCGGGGAACAGCTCCGCCGAATCGTACCGCGCGGCGGCGGGGCGCATAGGTCTTATCTCAAAGGGCAGCGCGCACAGCCTTGATACCGCAATAACGGTGAACGAATATGCCGAGCTTTTGTATAAGGCGATATGCGATATTCCGCTTATGAGAGCGTCATCCTTTACCGATAACAACGTATACTACTCGGAGGACGATTCAAGAACCGTTCTTTCGGAATACCTGAACATCAAAAAGATAAAAGGCGTTGTAAAGGGTGTGGACGATATATCCTTTGTCGCAAACGACACAAAAACCGAAAGCAGCGTAAAAATCGGTGCGGTGTGGTATAGCTGCAATATCAGCGGCTCTCTTTATTCGTACTTGGGTATGCGCGTTGACGCGTATGTTGACGCGGACGAGGATGTTCTGTATTTCATGGTTGTAAAGGATAACTACAACCGTGTTTTAAGGCTGAAATCATCGGAAATATCGGTCAGCGGCACGAAGCTTGACAGCATTACATTTCATCCGGACAAAACCGACAAGGTTTATACACAGAAAATCTCCGACGAGGTTGACGTAATCTATAACCGCGAGCTTATTACCGACCCTACAACGGACGATTTCCGCAGAGGAAGCTCCGATTATATACTTATAGACAACGACTGCGACGGAAAAACCGATGTGGTAATAATCGAGCAGTTCAAGACAATCACAGTGTATGCAATATCAAAGGGCGACCAGCGGATTCTTGATATGTACGGCAACGTATTCGATTTTAAGCAGTATTTTGATGACGGCTACAAGCTGTACAACGAAAAGGGTGCGGAAACAACCCTTAACCTTATCGCGCGGTACAATGTTATTGCGTATCTCGAAACGGCAAGCGGCGAGATAAAGTACGCAGTGGTATCAAAAAAGAAGGTCAACGGCGTTATAAAATCCGAAAAGAACAACATGAAGGATATTATGATTGACGGCGAGTGGTACGAGTGCAGCGAACAGTATCTGCAAAACCGCGACAGGCTTCAGCAGATAAAGCTCGGCGACAGGGTAACGGCGTTTATGGATCACCGCGGCTATGTCTGCGATATACGCTATACCGAGACAACCGAGCGCGCGGCATACCTCATGGGAGCGCAAAACGAAGGTATGGGCGTTGTGAAATTCAAGATACTCGACCAGGACAGCGAGATAAAGAAGGTAGAGCTGACCTCGCGCGTAAAGCTGAACGGCGTTTCGATAAGTGCGGACGCGCTTCTTAATGAGCCTGTGCTGAAGGAAAACGGCGCGCTTAAAAAGCAGCTGATTATGTACCGTGAAAATACAGACGGAAAAATTACACAGATAAAAACCGCGGAGGAAAAAAGCGAAATCGGCGGCCGCGGCTACAACGACTTTACACTTAACTACGATACCGATAAGGGCGGTCATGTAAGAACGCTAAAGTTGAACAATCAGAAAATCATCGGCTCAAAATACGTTGTGACAACAAGCTCCATACTGTTTAATGTTTCCAATAACGATGAGGACTGTTATGCACAGGAGGGAACGGCTGTTCCGATAAACTGCACGCTTGACATCAAGCTCTATAATGTCAACGAAAATTACGAGCCGCAATACATGGTAATGCAGACAAGGCGCACAGTGGGCGGCTGGGTTGACTTCTGGGGCAACATATTCATGGTGAAGGATATATATCAGGGTCTTAACGATGATGGTGAGGTTGTTTACTACATTGATTATTATTATGACGTAAACGGCAAGCTGCAAACGCTGATTATCAATGATGAGAATATAAAAACCGAGGACTACAATATTATTTCGGGCGATTCACGGCTGTATGATGTTGCGTTTAAGGATATTCCAAGGGGTAGCTTGGTATTTCTGACCTCCGACTATCGCGGGGCGTATGCGGTATCCTTGCAGCATATGCCGATGGAGGACAATTCGGAATATATTTTTGAGAAAAAGACCAGCGTAACGGGAAACGAGTACGGCGTGGACGAAAGGACATTCAACGGTCAGTATCTGTTCTCGTACGGCAAGGTTTTGTCGCGCGTCGAGGCGGGCATTGTTGTAAACAATCACGGAACGCTGACAGCGGACGAAATCGCAGCGGGCAAAACCTATCCTATGTCGGAATGGAACAGAGTAATTCCGCTTGTACCCTCCGACAGAGTTCTTTTGTACGATAAGTCAAAGGACGAAATATATCTTGAGACAGCCGACTGTATTATGCCCGGGGATATGGTGTTTACAAAGCGAAGCGGCGTAACCTATAACGGTATCTTTGTTTACAGAAATAAATAATAAATATAAAATAAAAGGCGTATGCCAAGAGAGGATGGGAAAAATGAAAAAAATCAAAAGAGGCTTTGTCACATTACGGGCAGCAGTGGTAGCTGCCACAAGCCTTGTGCCTGCTGCTGCCGAGGACGCGGCGGCAGACGCGGGTACAATTGACAGCGGAGAAAGACTGGTTTATCAGTCGTCAACGAATTTCAGTACGGAAACCGCAGACGGAACATGGGACGGCGGAATTTGGTCGGCACAGCTTGTAAATCCCGAGACGGATGAAACGTCGATGATTACGGGAACAGTTGCATTAAGAGACGGAATGGGCGCGAATGCTGAACAGGCATCCGCATATCAGACATCGGCAGGAGGGCAGGCAATAAGCGCATACAGAGTTATGGCTGCACCGAGAAATAATGCTGAAAACTTTACATTTAACGCAGCAAAGGTATTTACCGCACCGCGTACAGGCAGAGTAACGATTTCCTGCGGCGGCGACAAGATACAAACCAGCGACGGCTCGAAACCGAGCGTAAGGATAAGAAAACTTTCCAACGACAGTTTCAGTCAGGTATGGCCGTCAAGCGGAAGTACACAGCTTGGCGACTCGTCCACCAACTATAAGCATGACAGTATAACTTTGACCTTAAAAGAAGGAGAAAAACTCTACTTTGAAGGTATAAGAAATACAAACGGAAGAGACCATTTGTGGAGCTTTATATATTGGGACCCGGTTGTTACATATGCGCCGAAATCGCAGGTTGTTCAAAGAGAGAGATATCAATCGTCTGAGTTTTTTAATACGGATAACGCGGACGGAACATGGGACGGCGGAACATGGTCGGCACAGCTTGTAGACCCCGAAACAAATAAAACTTCCATGATTGAAAACATCAAAGCAGCAAGAGGTGGAATGGGAGCAAACGGAGAGGAAGTATCAACGTATCAGACATCGGACGGCGGTCAGGCGGTAAGTGCTTACAGGATTACACCTTCGCCGAGAAATAATGTTGAAAACTTTTCGTTCAACGCAGCAAAGGTATTTACCGCACCGCGCAGCGGCAAGATAACGATTTCCTGCGGTGACGACAGGATACAAACCTCTGACGGCTCGGGACCGAGCGTAAGAATAAGAAAACTCACAGGCAGTGATTTTACGCAAATCTGGCCGGCAAGCGGCTCACGAAAGCTCGGATGGGCAACGTTTAACGGTAAGCATGACGACATAACACTGACAGTGAAAAAAGGGGATAAACTCTATTTTGAGGGCATAAGAAATACAAACGGCAAAGACAATATGTGGAGCAACATCTACTGGGATCCGATTGTTACCTATGCACAGAAAACGCAGGTTGTTCCAAGAGATACATATCAGTCATCCGCGTTCTTTAGCACAGATAATGCAGACGGAACATGGGACGGCACAACGTGGTCTGCGCAGCTTGTAAACCCGGAAACGGACGAAACATCAATGATTGAAAGCATCAACACAGCAAGAGCCGATATGGGAGTAGACGCCGAGACAGGAAACGGTGTTGAGGCGGAAGCATATCAGACCGAAGGCAGCGGTCAGGCGGTAAGCGCATATAAAATAGCGGTAGCGCCACAGCAGGTTACAAATTATAAGTTTAATGCAGCAAAGGTATTCACAGCACCGCGCAGCGGAAGTGTAACAATTTCCTGCGGCGGGGATAAGGTACAGAGTACCGACGGCAGTAAATCAAGAGTAAGAATCAGAAAGCTGTCAAACAAAACCTTTACTCAGGTATGGCCGAACAATACTGCGGGATACAAGGAACTGCAATGGGGCGGCTTTAATGCTTGGAGCGGCAATGTTGAAATATTCCTTAACGAGGGTGAAAAACTCTATTTTGAAGGGATAAGGAATCCTGCTTCAGACGGAAAAAACATATGGAGCTGCATTTACTGGGATCCGATTGTTAGCTATAACGATTCGATATACATCAGCAGTGCCGCGTTTGAAACTGCCGACGGCGAAACGCTTGCCAGCTTTGCGGA
>URZD01000006.1 GCA_900552305.1 uncultured Eubacteriales bacterium | reverse complement strand
TGCTTGCCGTATTTGTACAGAAAACGCCGAGGTTTGACCCTGCAACTTGTGTCGGCAGCGGAAAGCTCGCCGAGATAACGGAGTTTTGCAAAAACAACGAGGTTGAGCTGATTATATTCAATCATGAGCTTACCGCGTCGCAGATGAGGAATATCGAGGATGCGGCGAACGTGTATGTGGTTGACAGAACAATGCTTATAATTGATATTTTTGCACAGCGCGCAAAAAGCGCCGAAGGCAGACTTCAGGCGGAGCTGGCAAGGCTGCGCTATAATCTGCCGCGGCTCGGCGGTATGGGGCGAGCGCTTTCGCGGCAGGGCGGCGGAATCGGCTCCCGCGGCGCGGGCGAAGCAAAGCTCGAAACCGACAGAAGATACGTAAGGCACAGAATACAAAAGCTGGAGGAACGGCTGAGGGAGCTGACAAAGCGAAGAAAATACGCGCGTGACAGGCGAAAAAAAGACAGTGTAACAACCGTTGCCATAGTCGGATATACGAATGTCGGCAAGTCTACGCTTTTAAATCGGCTGACCGACGCGGGGGTGCTTGCGGAAAATATGCTTTTTGCAACGCTCGACCCGACTGCAAGGGCGCTTGAACTGCCGGATGGCAGAGAGGTTATGCTGATAGATACCGTAGGACTTGTCAGCCGACTTCCGCACAGTCTTGTGGAGGCGTTTAAGTCTACGCTTGAGGAGGCTGCCTGTGCGGATTTGATATTGAATGTTTGTGACGCGTCATCGGACGAGGTTGACGAACAGATACGAATTACCGAGGAAATTATCGCGGAACTTGGCGGCGCGCATATTCCCATGATTACGGTTGCGAATAAGTGCGACATACTCGGCGCAAAAACCGTGGTAATGGGAAAAAATACCGTTTTTATATCCGCAAAGGACGGCAGCGGTACGGAAAAGCTGCTTGAACGGATTGCTCAGGAGCTGAAACCCACTCAGCGAAGAATGAAGGTTTTACTGCCTTATTCGGAGGCGGGACTTTTAAGCGCTGTGCGCGAAAACGGAAAAGTTTATTCGGAGGAATATCTTGAAAACGGAATAAAAGCGGAGGCGCTTGCCGATTTCAAAACGGCGGCAAGGCTGGAGGAATATGTTATAGAAGATTGAAAATAGGCTGTTATGTTTAAGTTTATACAACTTTACACATAACAGCCCCTTTGCAATTCAGACAAAGTTTTTGCTGCCGAGCGAGATTTCGCCGCTTTTCAGAACATCGGTACTGCCGTCTGCAAGCTGCACGATAAGGTTTCCATGTTCGTTTATGTCAAGAACCGTGCCGCGGTGCGCGGCTCCCTGTGAAGTATAACAAATTTCTTTTCCTGTGAGCATAAGCCGCGAACGGTATTCGTCAATGATTCTGCCATCGGTAATATCGGAGCAAAGGCGAAGCAGATTGTCTATAACCTCGGCGGCAATGCGGTTTCTGGAGATTTTGCCGCTGCCTACGGCGCCCGCGGTATTGCTTATATTATCGGGGAAATTCTGCGTTGTGATATTGATACCTATTCCGACAACTACGGCATTTATGATGTGGCTTTTGGGGTCCGTTACCGCTTCCGCAAGTATGCCGCAGACCTTTTTTTTGTTTACAAATATATCGTTTACCCACTTGATTTGCGGGCGGACATCCGCTACGGATTCAAGCGCCGCGCAGACGGCAACGCACGCCGCGATTGTGATGAGGGATATATCCGCGACAGCGTCTGCCTTGAGGGCAATGCTCATATATATTCCGGTGTCGGAGGGCGAGAAAAAGCTCTTACCCAGACGACCGCGGCCGTTTGTCTGACAATTTGCAATTACGGTTGTGCCGGTTGGGGTCGTTTCGGTAATTCGTGATTTAAGGTATGCGTTGGTGGAGTCTACCGTTTCAAGAACGGTAATACTTTGCGGTGTGTTCGGAGTTTTTAAAAAGCTGCGTATTGCCGCTTCGTTTAAATTGTTTTCCATAAAAATATGCCTTTCTGATAAAAATTCCATAAAAAGTATTGACAATACTGTATGTTTGGTGTATAATTAAAAAGATGTTTCGGGGTGTGGCTCAGTTTGGTAGAGTACCTGAATGGGGTTCAGGTGGCCGCTGGTTCGAATCCAGTCACTCCGACCACGTCGGAATGGACTTTGCTCCATTCCGATTTTTTTATTGCATAAAAAAATCAGTCATATGCGCCGTCATTCCTCCTTTTTCGCCCAAAGCGAGCTTTGAGCGATTAGTGCGCCTGCGGCGCAAATTTTTATATGGTTAGTTGTTGTCACATTTCGGCAAGCCTTTTTGGTTTACCGCATTTCAATAATATACTCTAAAGATGTTTTTGTCAATATCAAGCATATATAAAAATTGTGTTATAGCTTTAATCTATAACATTGCATAAGTAATATGTATTTGACAAAATCGAGCGGCGGTGTTATAATAAGCCTATCAAAGGGACAGACACATATTCTGTTCCAATACGGTGGGAGGAATGTGGAATGTTATTTACCGAAAAATTGAACAAGAGACGCTGCGGGCGGCGAATGTGTATGTGCTGTTGCTCATAAACCTATTAAACATACTGCATTACCTGCAAAAATAAAAATTTACAGCCGCGGCAGGGCGGCGGATTGGAGATTATAATTATGAAAAAAATATTATCTGTTATTTCGGTTACACTTATTGCGGTTTTATTGCTTGCGTCATGCGGCTCAAAAGGCGGAATTACGGTTGCGGTGCCTAACGATACAACAAACGAGGCAAGAGCGCTTTTGCTGCTTGAGAAAAACGGCTATTTAAAGCTGAAGGACGGCACGGGAATTACGGCTACAATCAGAGACATTGAGGACAATCCGTATAACATAAACTTTAAAGAGGTTGAGGCGGCTCAGCTCCCGAATGTGTTAAAGGATGTTGATTATGCGGTTATCAATTCAAACTACGCTATTCAGGCGGACCTTAATCCGGTTTCCGACTCGCTGCTCATCGAGGACTCGTCTTCGGAATACGGCACTATCGTTGCGGTAAAGGAAGGTACGGAGAATACCGACAAAATCAAGGCTCTTAAAGCGGCTCTTGAAAGCAAGGATGTTAAGGACTTTATCACCAAGGAATACAACGGCGCGGTTGTAAGTACGGTTGACAACCCAGGCGACGGCTATGACAGCTCGGTTGATTATGCGGCTCTTGACGGTCAGACAATAACCGTTGCGGCATCGCCTACACCTCACGCAGAGATTCTTAAAATTGCGAAGGATATACTTGCAAAGAAGAATGTTACTCTTGACGTAAAAGAGTTTACGGACTATGTTCAGCCGAACAACGTGGTTGAAAGCGGCGAGATAGACGCGAACTACTTCCAGCATCTTCCGTACCTTGACGACTTCAACAAGGAAAACGGAACACACCTTGTTTCGATAGGCGCAATTCACGTTGAGCCGATAGGTCTTTACGGCGGAAAGCAGACAAGTCTTGATGCGCTCAAAAAATAATTTAAAGTGTTTTGAAAAACGGCTGACCGGTTGGTCAGCCGTTTTTTGTATGCGTTCCTAAAATGTGAATACTTTTTGTACTATTTTACCCTTTTACAGTATTATCATATGTTTTATTTGCCGCGAAATGTTGTTATAATTACCGTAACAATGTTTTTAGGAAAGCGGGGATAAAAAATGCGTAAAATTAAAATTGCTCAGATAGGAACAAGCGGGAACAGTCACGGTAACGAGGTCTTTGCTGCGCTGAAAAGCGCGCCTGAGGTTTTTGAGATTGTCGGATACGCCCTTCCGGAGAATGAACGCGAAAAGTTTCCGGAGAGAATGAAGGAATTTGAAGGCTATAGAGAGATGACGGTGGACGAAATAATGAACGATTCGGAAATTGAAGCGGTAACGGTAGAGACGGAGGAGGTTTACCTCACAAAATATGCACGGCTTGCCGCGGAGCATAAAAAACAGATACATATGGAAAAGCCGGGCGGCACAAACCTTGCGGAGTTTGAGGGACTTATTGAAACGGTGAAAAGCAACGGCGTTGTGTTTCACACGGGGTATATGTATCGGTACAATCCCGCAATAAGTAAGGCGATAGACGATGCAAGAGACGGCAGGCTCGGCGAGATAATCAGTGTCGAGGCGCAAATGAATTGCAGACATTCGGACGCTGTGCGCGGCTGGCTGAAGGCGTTTAAGGGCGGAATGATGTTCTTTTTGGGATGTCACCTTGTTGACCTTGTGCTGCTGATTAAAGGAGTTCCGAAGAATATTATTCCGTTGAATCGCAGTACCGGCGTGAACGGCATAACCGTTGAGGACTACGGCATGGCGGTTTTGGAATATGACAACGGTATCTCGTTTGTAAAGACCTGCGATACGGAGCTTGGCGGATTTGCAAGACGTCAGCTTGTGATAACAGGCACAAAAAAGACGATTGAAATAAAGCCACTTGAAACGTACGCAAAGTCAGGCTATCCGTACGAATATACCGGAGTGACGGAGTATGACAGCGAGGACTGGGGAGATATGGGCAGGCAATATAACACGGATGACTTTGACCGATATTTGCCGATGATGCTTGACTTTGCCGAAATCGTACGCGGCGAAAAGGAAAATCCGTATACATACGATTATGAATTGGAGCTATATAAGGCTGTTCTTAAATGCTGCGGAGTTTTATAAAACAAGGAGGTTAAAAAATGAAAAAAATTTTGGTGCTTGGCGGAACGGGAGCAATGGGCGTATATCTTACTCCCGAATTGCTTGACATGGGGTATGCGGTGGACGTTGTTTCGCTTGATAATATCGATTCGGATAACCCGAATTTAAGATATATCACAGCAAATGCGCTCGACAACGGCGTTTTGGCGGAGCTTTTGAAAAACGAGTATGACGGAATAATCGACTTTTTAATTTATGATGACCCGGAGAACAGCTTTGCGCCGCGGCGCGATATGCTGCTCGAAAACACATCGCATTATATTTTTCTTTCCTCATACCGTGTTTATGCGGGAGCTGATAAGATAACAACGGAGGAATCGCCGCGGCTGCTTGATGTTTCAGAGGATAAGCAGTTCCTTGATTCGTACAAAACGGAATACTCGCTTTACAAGGCAGTGGGCGAGAATTTACTAAGACAGGCGGAAAAGAGCAACTATACAATCGTACGCCCCGCGATTACATATTCCAAGCGCAGATTTCAGCTTACAATACTGGAGGCTCAGATTTTGGTTGAACGTATGCGCAGCGGAAAAACGGTTGTCCTGCCGGAGCAGGCAATGGCGGTACAGGGAACAATGTCATGGGCGGGAGATGTTGCGAAAATGCTCGCGCGGCTTGTGCTAAACAAAGACGCGTTCGGCGAGGTATACACAGTGTCGACAGCCGAGCATAGGTCATGGGGCGAGATTGCGGAGTATTACCGCAAAATAGGCAATCTTAAATATATTACCGTAGATAAGGAGGAGTTTTTGCAAATCATGTCCGGCGGTAACGGGGTATGGAACGGCCTCAGGTGGCAGCTTGAGTATGACAGGCTGTTTGACCGCGTGATGGATAACAGCAAGATACTTGATATAACGGGAATGAAACAGTCGGAGCTTATGCCGCTTTACGAGGGTTTACGTTTGGAGCTGTCGCGGCTGCCGCAGAAGGTATGCTGGCAGTGGCGGGACAACGGAGTAAATGCGGCAATGGACAGATTTTTGTCAGAGAGGAAATAAGCGGATAAAAGTGCATAACCGAAATGCCGCCTAAGCAGTATATAAAACAATCGTATACAATGTAAGAAAATGTCTGAACAGCATTGACAAGCGGGTGAAAGGGGTATATAATTCTACTTGTGAAATACAGATTTTTTAAGGAGTACATATGGAAACGACGGAGCTGTTCGGAAAAGAAAAAATATGGAGGGTTCTTTTAAAGCTGGCGCCGCCGGTTATGCTGGCGCAGCTTATTCAGGCGCTTTATAATATTGTAGACAGCCTTTTTGTGGGAAGGTATGCGGAGTCGGGACTGACCGCGCTTTCCATTGTTTATCCGCTGCAGCTGCTCATGATTGCGCTCGCTGTCGGAACGGGCGTCGGAATAAATACGGTTATGGCGGCAAAGCTCGGCTGCGGCAGCAAAAGCGAGGCGGAGGAGTGCGCGGGGACGGGTACCTGCCTTGCGGTCCTGATTTGGTTTTTGTTTGCGGCGGTGTGTTACGCGTTTATGCCTACTTATGCAAGAATGTCTACGGATTCGCCTGCGGTTATCCGCGATGTGATTGTGTACGGAAGAAATGCGTGCGTTTTCAGCTTCGGTTTGTTTCTTGAAAGTATATGGACAAAAGTTATTCAGGCATACGGAGATATGAAAACGCCTATGATTGCGCAGATTATAGGCGCTGTTACGAATATTGTTCTTGACCCGCTGCTGATTTTCGGTATGTTCGGACTGCCGCAAATGGGGATTGCGGGCGCGGCTGCGGCAACGGTGACAGGTCAGATTGCCGCGGCGCTGATAGTTATGAGAAAGGGTTTTCGCTGTTCGCCTGCGGCGAAAAAGTATCCGCGGTATGTCAGGGCGATTTTCAGACTGGGAACGCCTAATATCATTATGCAGGCGACTTACACGTTTTATATTCTCGGACTAAATCTTATACTGAAGGAATTTTCGGACAATGCGGTAACCGCGTTGGGACTGTATTACAAGTGGCAGACTTTTTTCTTTATACCGCTTGGGGCGATGCAGACCTGTATTGTGCCGATTATAAGTTTTAACTATGCGGCAAGAAATCTTGAACGCTGCAAGAAGACGCTTTTGGTGTCGGTTATGTTCGGCGCGGCGCTTATGCTTGTCGGAACACTTTGCTTTTGTATTTTCCCGGAGCCGATGCTGCGGGTGTTTACCTCCAATCAAGATGTAATAAGGATAGGTATAACAGGCTTTATATTTACCGGCAGCAGCTTTATTCCTATGGTAACGTCGCAGATATTTCCCGTGTTTTTTCAGGCGACGGGATTCAGCGTTAAAAGCTCGCTTCTTACCATAATCCGCACTGTTGTGCTGTTCGTGCCGCTCGGGTATCTTTTTTCAAGGCTTGGACTGACATGGTTTTGGGTTGCGTTTCCGGTGACGGAGATACTCACAACCCTTGTGGGACTGGTATTTTATCGGAAATTCCTTGAAAAGCCGTATATGTCGGAGAAAACCTCTGGACAGTCCGATGCGGTTATAAAACCGTCACATCCGGGCGTGATTATAACAATAGCGAGAGAGCACGGCTCATCAGGAAAACAAATCGGCAGACTTGTTGCGGAAAGGCTCGGCATACCGTTTTACTATAAGGAAATGACCGCTCTTGCGGCGAAGGAGAGCGGACTTGACCGCGAGTTTATCTCGGATATAAACAAAAACTCGCCCGATTATCTGCACGATTTATATTTGAGTACAAGTGTTGTCCGTCATGCAGTTACGGCTCAGAACAGGATAATAAACAGGATTGCGGAGGAAGGGAGCTGCGTAATAGTAGGACGCGCGGCTGACTATGTTTTAAAGGATAACCCGAATGTAATCCGCATATTTATTTATGCTCCGAAAGATTACCGAATCGGACGTGTTATGGAAACCTACGGCGATACAAAAGAGGAAGCGGCGCGGAACATACGGCGCTCCGATGAGGCTCGCGGCGCGTATTACCGCAATATTTCAGGTGCGGAGTGGGGAGCACGGCAAAGTTATGACCTGCTCCTTGACTCGTCAATCGGCGATGAAGAGTCGGCGGAGGTAATAGAAAAATATGTTATATCAAAGCAGAGAGAAAGGGAGAAACAAAATGTTAAAGCAGTTGTTTAAGAGTGTTATAGACCAAGACAATGCGGCTATTGTTATTTGTGATACGGAGTCGGTGATTGTGTACATGAATCCGGCAGCGGTAGAAAGGTATCATAAGGACTTGACCGGAAGAAGTCTGAAGGACTGCCACAACGCAAAATCAAACGAGATGATTGAAAAGGTACTTGCGTGGTTTGAGGAAAGCAAAGACAATAACTCTATTTTTACATATCACAATGACAAGGAAAATAAAGACGTATATATGGTTGCACTTCGCGATGCGGAGGAAAGACTTATCGGATATTACGAAAAAAACGAATACAGAAACAGAGAAACGGTCAAGCCGTATCGGGGAATTGTTTTGTAAAAATTACGAAAGGAAAGTGAAAAAAGTGGATAACAAGTGGGAAAGCATAACAAGAGAAGAGCTATTGAAAATTTATGTTGAGAGCGATGTTGTAGACGCTATGGTTGCGGAAATGTTCGGGGTTACAAAATCCCAGGTGGTTTCAAAAAGGCGGAAGCTCGGCATCAATATGTATGATATAATGTATGAACGGAATATAAAAGGGCATGAGAAGGAGTTTTTGGCGGAAGCAAAAAAGAGATATGTGCTTAATGATATGGATATTGATGTTATGTCAAGAGCATTGACGCTTTATTTATTCAGATTCGGTCCGGTCGAGGATATGCACCAAAATAAACAGCTCTCGCAGAATGATATTAAAACATTAAATAAATATATGAATGACTGAATCGCAACTCTTATATATTTGCTGAGAAGTGAGGATTGGGAGCGGCTATACGATCTTTTTAATGCTATAACAAAATATAAGCCGCAATGGGACAAGGCGGAGATTCGGCTTGAGGAAATAGATAAGATTACCGGCAGAGGTTGAGTTCTTTGCTATGATTGGAAAAAGTGACTGTTTTTTGTGAAAACACTGTGACAGAATTTTGCCTATGTTTAACTGAAGAAGTGAGAACGAGAAAAAGTCTTTGATGATTTCTACCATGAATTAACAACTAAATAGCCGTACTTTTTTTACTCCTAAGTGCATATGCTCTAATAAGTGCAGTATTTAGGAGGCGATATTTTGAACGAACGCATAGAAGAAAGAACTGTTATGCTTGCTGAATACATTATAGAAAACAAGGCTACGGTCAGAACAACGGCAAAAAAATTCGGAATTTCTAAATCTACCGTACATAAGGATGTAACCGAGCGTTTAGGAAAAATAAACAAAAGACTTGCGGATATGACAAAATCCGTTTTGCAGGAAAACAAGCAGGAACGCCATATACGCGGCGGAATCGCGACAAGAGAAAAATACCTCAGAACACGAACAAGGTGTAAGGTAGGGGACACTTGCGGTATAATAATCGACAAAAGGGATTGAGCGTGAGAATTGTGTGCGGCTCAATCCTTTTTGATTTGATAAAACCGATTACAAGGTTATGACAAAATTATCGTATGATGCGGTTTCAACAAAGCCTTTGCTTTTGCATATAATAAAAATGTATAAAGATAATGCGGAAGGCGGGATCGGTTTATGGACGGGTATGAGCTGTGCAGCAATTCAACGGAATACTCGGCAAATTTTTCTAAATTACTTGACAATATGATTTCGGAGATGACAACGGCAATGCCGTCATATAACCTTTCGGAAAGCTTTCTGCGCCAGATTATTCCGTATTTCGACGCGGCAGCTGCAATGTCGGAAAACATAACAGGCTTTACAACAAACATAAAAATCAGCCGTTTTGCAAGCAACACAAAGCGGGCTATGAAGATTTTTTCCGATACGGCGGCTATTCTTCAAGGCGAAATTCCGCCGCGCTCCGACAGAGTGCGCGACTGCCGAGTTTATAACAAAAATGCGGATATTATTATGAATAATCTGTTTTACGGAATGAATGCCGTAACGGCGAAAAGGGTCAACTGTAATTTTTTGTCGGAGATAATCGCGCACCATGACGGAGGAATTCGGCTTTGTGAAAATATTCTCAAGTTTGACATAGCGTCAGAGCTGCGACCTTTTGTTTGTGCCGCGGCTGCGTTTCTGTGCGAGAACAGGTCGGTTGCGCACAGCCTGTCCGCAAAGCTGAGCTGCGGCGGGTAGATCATTGTGAACGCGAATCACAAAATAAAATACGCTCCGCAGCCAAAGGCGGCAGAGCATATTTTTAATGAACCTTACTTTTTCATAAGTCTTTCCACGAGTGACTCGTCCGGGGTTACATAAACCGTGTAGTTCGCCTCATAAATTACGAATCCCGGCTTTGACCCGTTCGGCTTGCGTATGTTTTTAACCTGAGTATAGTCTACCGCGATTCCCGTGCCGCTGCGGGCTTTGCTGAAATATGCCGCAAGCTCGGCTGCCTCGACAATAGTCCTGTCGGGGATGTCGTTTTCGCTTTGTCCGTTGGTGCGTATAAGCGTGTGCGAGCCGGGAATATTTTTTGTGTGCATCCATATATCGGTCGAATACGACATTTTTATTGTAAGCTCATCATTTTGCTTGTTGTTTCTGCCGATAAGGATTGTGTAGCCGTCGGATGAGGTAAACTCCATTGGCTGTGACTTCTTTTGAAATTTCTTCTTTTTGCTTGTGTTGCGCGTGATATACCCGCCTTCTGCCAGTTCGTCACGGATTTCCGCAACGTCCGTATAGCTTTGCGCGCGGGTAACCGAGTCAAGAACGGTTTCAAGATACGCCTTCTCGGTTTCTGCGGCGGCAAGCTGCTCCGTTGCGTGTTCCTCCGATGCTTTTGCCTTGTTATACAGCTTATAATACCGCTGTGCGTTTCCTGACGGAGAAAGCTCGGGTTTGAGCGGAATCGTTATTTCGCCGCCGTCCGCTGAATAATAATTTTGGACGGTTATATCGGACGCTCCGCCCTCTATTCTGTACAAATTCGCGGTAAGCAGGTCGCCGTATATTTTATAGGTATCGCGTTTTTGTGATTTTTCAAGCGTGCCGCGGTGAATGGCAATCTTTTTTTCGCAGCGCTCGATATTATTGTTAATTACCTTAACGGTTCCCGCCGCCTTTTGCGTTATTCTGTCATGGCGGTCGCGGGCGGCAAAAAATTCCTCAACCGCACGGCTGACGGAGTCATAGCTGCGTATTTCCGCCATTCCAGAATACTGTGCGAGAGATGTACAGGAAAATGCAATCGGTTTTTTTGTGTCTTTGTCACAGACAACGCAGCTCTGCTCACTGCCGTCGATAACACCCGCGATGAAATCCGCGGCTTTTTTTGAAAATTCGTGCGGATTACACTCCGAAAGCATAACGCGGCAGGCTCCTAAACTACGGTAAACCGCCTCGCGCGCCATCAGAGGACTCATTCCGACAAGCTCGGAAAGCAAAAATTTATCAAGCGGAGTATCGTCGGGAAGGGCGGCAAGCTTTTCTTCAAAAAACTGCGGTGTGGCAGCCGAAGGCTCTGTTTTATCCTGTGCGGGCGGGTTTTCGTAAATCAAGCCGGGCAGAATCTGACGCACGGCACTAACTGTAAAGTCAATATGCTTTACACTGTCTATAATCTTATTGTTTTCATGCATGAGTATAATGTTGCTGTGTCTGCCCATAACCTCGATAATCAGCTGTTTTTCGGTAAGGTCGCCCATTTCGTTATAGCTTTCAACCGTCAGGCTGACAACACGGTCAAAGCCGTGCTGATTTACGGCTGTAATTTTTCCGCCGCCGAGGTGCTTTCTTAAAATCATGCAGAAAAGCGGCGCGGTAATCGGGTTTTCGTAGTCCAGCTCGGTGAGGTGTATTCTCGGGTTTGAGGACGCTGCGGATAAAAGCAGTTTATAATTGCCTGTGAGCGCCCGTACCGAAACGATTATTTCATCTCTTTCCGGCTGATAAATTTTGTCTATTCTGCCCGAAAGCAGCTTTTCTCTAAGTTCGCGGACGATTGAGTGTGTAACAAATCCGTCAAATGACATGGTAAAAATCTCCGTTCCTTTGCCCCGCCGTGAGCGGCTGAGCTGTGTTTATAACATTATTATACAATAAAATCAGAAAAATTTCAAATATTATTTGATTTTTTTTGAAATATATGATATAATACTTTGAAGATAGCTTTAAGGGGAGAGAAAAAAGGGGGCGCAGCAGAATGCTCAGAAGTATGACAGGCTTCGGCAGAGCCGAAAGACTGGTTGACGGATATAATATAAAGGTTAATTTAAAATCGGTAAATCACCGCTATATGGATATAACGGTAAGACTTCCGAAATATTACGGATTTGCGGAGGACGCCGTAAGGCAGATGGCGATGAAGTATATTTCAAGGGGAAAAGTGGAAGTATTTATTTCGGTGGAGCAGACCGAGGGCAGCACGGAGAAGGTTGTTTTGGACAAAGGTCTGGCGGGCGAATATATCGCTGCACTACGTAAGCTGTCGGAGTTTGGGGTCGATGTGTCGGCGGACGCGCTTGTTGCGGCATTGTCAGGATATAAGGAAATTTTCCGTATTGACGCCGATGATGAGGATGAAGAACATATAACGGAGCTTGTTTCCGGGGTGTTTGCCGAGGCTGCGGAGGATTTTGTGAATATGCGTACCGACGAGGGAAAGCGGATGGAGTCCGATATATTCAGCCATTTAGATATACTCGAAAAAAATTTGCATGAGGTTGAAAAAAGATACCCCGAGGTTGTGAAGGATTACCGCGCGCGGCTCGAAAGCAGAATCCGCGAGGTGCTTTCGGAGGAGAATGTGGACGAAACACGGCTGCTCACAGAGGCGGCAATTTATGCGGAAAAGTCGGATATAGGCGAGGAAACCGTGCGGCTTGCAAGCCATATAAAGGAATTTCGCAGCGCGGCAAAAAGCGATAAGCCTATAGGAAAAAAGCTCGATTTTATAATACAGGAAATGAACAGGGAAACAAATACAATGGGGTCAAAATCCTCTGATATTGATATAGCAAAGCATATTGTGGAGATGAAATCGGAAATCGAGAAAATAAGGGAACAGGTGCAGAATATAGAATAGAGCCTTGCCCTGCCGAGGAGCGCTTAAAAAGCGGAAATACAAAGGTCGGCACGGGGCGGCGGAACGGAGATGTTCATTATGAAACTTATAAATATCGGATTCGGCAACATAGTATCGGGCGACAGGGTTGTGGCGATAGTCAGTCCCGAATCCGCACCGATTAAGCGAATTGTACAGGAAGCGCGCGATAAGGGTCTTTTGATTGACGCGACCTGCGGAAGGCGCACCCGTGCGGTTATTATAACTGACAGCGACCATGTGATTCTGTCCGCGATACAGACAGAAACAATCGCGGGACGTGCGGCGGTTAAGGATGAAAGCGCGGATATTAAGGACGATATTTCAGAAATAAAGGACGAGGGAGAGTTTGACAATGAAGAATAAGGGAATCCTTTACGTTATCTCCGGTCCGTCCGGAGTCGGTAAGGGTACTATATGCAAAAAACTGATTGAAAACAATCCCAATGTGACGGTTTCGGTTTCCGCAACTACAAGAAAACCGCGCGAGGAGGACACGGAGGGCGTAACCTACTTCTTTAAGACAAAAGAGGATTTTGAAAGAATGATTGAGGACGGCGAGTTCCTTGAATGGGCAAAATACAACGAGAATTATTACGGAACGCCCAAGGCTCCCGTTTTGGAGCAGCTTGAATCCGGCAGGGACGTTATACTTGAAATCGAAGTTCAGGGCGGAGTCAAGGTCATAGAAGGTGATATTCCCGTTGTGTCGGTGTTTATCGCCCCGCCGAGCAAAGAAACTCTTTTCGAGCGGCTGCGCGGACGCGGCTCGGAAGAGGGCGACCTCTCCGAGGAAGAAATCAAAAAGCGTGTTGCCGCTGCGGAGTATGAGCTTTCACAGCGGAGCAAATATAAATACACGGTTATTAACGATTTGCTTGACGATGCGGTCAGACAAATTGAAGATATAATGAAAAAGGAGAGAAATGTATTATGATGATTTATCCGCCGATTGCAAAATTGGTTGAAAAAACAGGAAGCAGGTACACACTTGTTATCGAAACGGCAAAGCGCGCAAGACAGCTTGTTGCGGGCGCTCCCGCTTTGGTTGACGTAAATACCAACAAAGAGGTTACGGTTGCCGTAAACGAGATTTACGAAGGCAAGGTTGAAGCGGTGAACGTAAAGGAAATGAAGAAATCGGACGAGGACGCGGCAAACGCGGAAATCGTTTATTAAAAGCAAGAATAACCAACGGGACTGCTCATTTGTTGAGGTAGTCCCTTGTTGTATTTCGGCTGTGGGATGAATATATGATAGCAAAGGTAGTTTTGAACAACAGAGAACAGAATATAGATAAGGTGCTTGATTATTCGGTGCCGCAGCAATTTGAAGCCGCTATGCAGCCCGGAATCCGCGTTGCGGTGCCGATAGGCTATCGTGACCGTATCGTTGAAGGGATGGTTATAGGAACGGCGGAGGAAAGCGAATACGAAAATCTGAAGGAGCTTTATAAAATACTCGGCGACAAACCTGTCTGCGCTCCGTGGATTATCAAGCTGTGCCTGTGGGTCAGCCGCAAATACTTCTGTTCGTTTTATCAGGCGTTAAGATTGGCGATGCCGCCCGGAATCTCCCGCGGCGCATCGGAGAAGGTGGCGCAGTATGCGTTCCTTAATATAAGCCGCAATGAAGCCTTTGACGAGGTTGAACGGCTTAAAGCCAAAAACGCCGCCGCTCAGGCAAGAATTTTGGAAAAGCTCATAATGGTTGAGTCAATGCCTGTCGCAAGACTTGTAAAGGAAAAAATCGGCGACAGAACATCGGTTAAGGCTCTTGCAAATAAAGGCTTTGTCCGAATCGAAACCGAACGGATAGAGCGGAAGGCATATATTGCGGAGAAATACGAAAAGACCGTTGCGTATACACCTACGGAGGAGCAAAAGACGGTTATCAATTACCTTTACGAATGTATAGACGATGAAAGACACGAAAAAATACTGCTGCGCGGTGTGACAGGCAGCGGAAAAACCGAGGTATTTCTTCAAGCGATAGAACGCGCGATTGAAAAGGACAAAAACGCGATAATGCTTGTTCCCGAAATATCTCTTACGCCGCAGATGGTGCAGCGGTTTGTCGGAAGATTCGGAAACCGCGTTGCAGTAATACACAGCGCGCTTTCCGAGGGCGAACGGCTTGACCAGTGGAACAAGATAAAACGCGGCGAGGTGTGCGTTGTAGTGGGCGCGCGCTCGGCGATTTTTGCACCGTTTGACAATATCGGGATAATAATTCTTGACGAGGAACACGAAACAAGCTACAAGTCGGAAACATCGCCGAGATACCACGCAATAGACATTGCCGCAAAGCGGGCGGAAACGGAAAGCAGCGTTTTGCTGCTTGCATCGGCAACGCCGTCCGTATGCGAATACTACGGCGCAAAGAGCGGTAAATACAGGCTTTTTGAGATGACAAAAAGATACAATGACGGTGCGATGCCGCGGGTTGACATTGTAGATATGCGCGGCGAGCTGTTTAATTTGCATAATCACTCGCCGATTAGTATAAAGCTGCAAAGCGAAATCAAGAAAAACCTTGAAAGCGGGCAGAAAACGATACTGTTTCTTAACAGGCGCGGGTATTCAACCTTTGTTTCGTGCCGTCAGTGCGGCGAGGTTATAAAATGCCCCGAGTGCGATATTGCCCTTACCTATCACAAGAGGGTTGATTCGCTATCGTGTCACTACTGCGGCTATACACAGAGAAATGTTACAGTTTGTCCGTTCTGCGGCTCGAAATATATAAAGTATTTCGGAACGGGAACGCAGCGTATCGAGGAGGAACTGAAAAATCTGTTCCCGACGGCGCGCGTCCTCAGAATGGATACGGATACCACCTCTCAAAAGGGCGGGCATGAGCGGATATTGGACAAGTTTGCAAACGACGAGGCTGATATTCTGCTCGGAACACAGATGGTTACAAAGGGACTTGATTTTCACGATGTAACGCTTGTGGGTGTGCTTGCGGCGGACACTGCACTTGCGGTAGACGATTTCAGAGCGAACGAACGCAGCTTTTCGCTGTTCACACAGGTTTGTGGCAGAGCGGGGCGCGGCGAGCTTGCCGGGCGCGCAGTGATTCAGACGTACCAGCCGGGGAACACAACGATACAGTTTGCAAAGCAGCAGGATTACCCGGCATTTTACGAGAATGAAATAATACAAAGAAAAAGGTTGAATTATCCGCCGTTTTGTGACATAATATGTATAATGGTTACGGGCGAGGACGAGGACAGAGTGGCGCGCCGTGCGGAGGACGTTGCGGAAAAGCTGAAGGAGGATGCGCGGAGCATATCCGACATTATTGCGGTCATAGGTCCGGTACCCGCTCCGATCGCGAAAATAAGAAACAACTACAGATACAGAATAATAATGAAGTGCTTTGATACAAGCGTTGTGAACGAGTCGCTGCGAGAGGTGTACGAGGTCTGGGAGCGAATCCACAGCGGCGAACATTTAAGTATCGATATAAATCCGAACAATATGTATTGAACGTGCGCCGTTTGCTAAAACGGCATAAACTCAGACAAGCAAAACAAACGGAAAAACAAACGAGAATAACCGTTATCGGGGCATAAGCCGCGGTTTCGGCTTCGAAGGGAATGACATTATATGGCGATAAGAAATATAGTAAAGTACGGGGACGCGGTTCTTGAAAAGAAGTGCCGCGTGGTGGAAAAATTTGACGACAGACTTGCGCAGCTTGTCGATGATTTGTTTGACACGCTGTACGACAGCGGCGGGGTTGGTCTTGCTGCACCTCAGGTAGGCGTATTAAGGCGGGTTACGGTTATTGATACGGGTGAAGAAGCCGACGGAGGGCCGTTTGAGCTGATAAATCCCGAAATTATAGAGGAGGAAGGCGAGCAGACCGGCGTTGAAGGCTGTCTGAGCTATCCGGGAAGATTCGGAATAGTGACCCGACCCAACAAGGTTAAGGTTAAAGCGCAGGACAGACACGGAGAATGGCATGAGTATTCGGGCGAGGCGCTGCTTGCGAGGGCGTTTTGTCATGAGATTGAGCATCTTGACGGACAGCTGTTTATAAGCCATGTTACGCGCTGGATTAACGATGACGAGGAAGATGAAGAAGAATAAAACAGAAAATATTGAAACGAACGGAGGAAATATCCGACATGAGAATACTTTTTATGGGCACGCCGGAATTTGCCGTGCCGTGCATTAAGGCGCTGAAAGACAGCGAGCATACGCTCTGCGGAGCGGTAACGCAGCCGGATAAGCCGGCGGGGCGAGGACACAAGCTGACGCCGCCGCCGGTCAAGAAGTTCGCCCTGGAAAACGGAATCGAGGTTTTTCAACCGCAGACGCTAAAGGACAGAGCTTTTGAAAGCGACCTGAAAAGGCTTGACCCTGAAATGATTATAGTCGTAGCATACGGAAAAATTCTTCCGGAGTATATACTGAATTATCCGAAATTCGGCTGTATAAATATGCACGCTTCACTTCTCCCCAAATACAGAGGTGCGGGACCTATACAGTGGGCGGTTATAAACGGCGAAAAGAAAACCGGGATAACCTCTATGCTGATGGAAAAGGGGCTTGATACGGGAGATATGCTGCTTAAATGCGAAACGGAAATCGGCGAATACGAAACAGCGTCGGAGCTGCATGACCGCCTTATGTATATGGGCGCGGAGCTTATGCTTGAAACAATACGCGGAGTAGAAAACGGAACAATAGAGCCGAAAAAACAGGATGACAGCCTTTCGTGCTACGCGCCGATGATAAACAAGGAGAAGGCAAAAATAGACTGGAACAAGCCTGCGGAGGATATAATACATCTTATACACGGAATGAATTCGTGGCCGGTTGCGCACACTTTGTATGAGGATACACGGCTTCGGGTATACAGAGCGAAAAAAGGCGCTCTGCACAGCGCGGGTCAGCCGGGCGAGATAGTGAATGTTTCAAATGACGGCATTGAGGTTATGGGCGGTGACGGCGCGGGAGTCGTTCTTACAGAGGTACAGTTTGAAGGCTCTAAGGCGATGAGCGTTCGGGATTACCTGAACGGACATGAGGTCAGGAGCGGAGTTGTGTTATCATAATTTACCTAAAAGCTTAAAATTTCTGCAAAACGGCGGCTTGGGGAATATCCGTCCGGCGGCGCGCAGCCGCGGCGGATTTAAAAAGCGGCTGTTACATGTGCGGCGGTTTTCGGCTTTGATTCAGAAAGGATGAAGTAGTAACTATGGGAATGGGCTATTTTTACGGAATTGATATGACGTATATTATTTTGGTGATGCCTGCGCTGATTTTTGCGATGTATGCACAGGCGAAGGTAAGCAGTACCTTTAACCGCTACCGCGCGATAGGTAATCGCCGCGGTCTGACGGGTGCGGAGGCTGCAAGAAAAATTCTTGATATGAACGGACTTACAAATGTTATTATCGAGCGTGTAAGCGGTAATCTTACCGATCATTTTGACCCTAAGTCAAATGTGGTAAGGCTTTCCGATTCGACATATTCAAGCACGTCGGTTGCGGCGATAGGCGTTGCGGCACATGAGGTAGGGCACGCCGTCCAGTATGCGGAGGGATATATGCCGATAAAGCTCAGAAACGCGATTGTTCCTGTCGTTCAGGTTGCATCGTATGCGGCATGGCCGCTGGCGATTCTCGGCGTGATACTGAGCTTTGAAAGACTGGCTGTGTTTGGTGTTCTGCTGTTTCTTGCGGTGGTTATTTTTCAGATTATAACTCTGCCGGTTGAGTTTAACGCGTCATCACGCGCACTTAAAACCCTTGAAGGAACAATGCTGCTTGACGGTGATGAACTGAAAGCGTCCAAAAAGGTATTGAGCGCGGCGGCTATGACATATGTTGCGGCAACAGTGGTTGCTATCGCAAACCTTTTAAGACTGCTTGCCATAACGGGCGTCGGAAGACGGCGCGACTAAAAGAGACAGAGAGTGAAACGATAACGAATTATGAACAGGAGATAAACCGTAAATGACGGCAAGAGAAGCGGCGCTTAAGGCGCTATACAGTATCGATGCGGACGGCGCTTATATAAATGCGGCTCTGTCTGCCGCACAGGATTCGGATAAGTTTTCCGTATCTGACAGGGCGCTGATTACCGAGCTTATATACGGCGTTGTGTCCGAACGGACGGCGGAGGATTATATTATATCGCGTTTTTCAAAGGTAAAAATCAAAAAGATGACGCCGTGGATTCTGAACATTTTGCGTATGGGGATATACCAGATATATTTTATGGACAGGATTCCGCAGTCCGCAGCCTGCAACGAAGCGGTAAAACTGGCGAAACGATACTCGCACAGGGCGGGAGCGGGATTTGTCAACGGAGTTTTGCGCAGTGCGGCAAGAGCGGCGGACGGCTTTGAGTTTCCCAAAACAGGTGACGTGGTGAAGGATTTGTCGCTTGAATATTCGTATCCCGAATGGATAACAAAAAGGCTTGTCGGGCAGTACGGCGCGGAGAAATGCGAGGCGCTGTATGCGGAAAACCGCAGACCGCACCCGCCGTCAATACGTGTAAACACTCTGAAAACAGATGTCGATACACTTGCGGAGCTGCTCGCGGGCGAGGGTATCGTTTGCGAAAAAATCGGCGGACTTGAAAACTGCCTGAAAATAAAGGGCGGAATCGCTATAAAGCGGTCAAAGGCGTATAATGACGGTCTTTACTCGCTGCAAAATATTTCGTCACAGCTTGCGGTAAAGGTTCTTGAACCGAAACGCGGCGAAACGGTAATCGATATGTGCGCCGCACCGGGCGGGAAAAGCTGCGCCGCGGCGGAGAGAATGGAAAACTGCGGAAGAATTCTTGCATTTGATATATACGAGCATAAAACGGAACTTATCGCAAAGTCTGCAAATCGTCTGGGAATCGACATTATACAGACAAAAACGGCGGATTCCGCGGAGTACGATTCATCGCTTTTTGAAAGCGCGGACAGAGTTCTTGCAGATGTGCCGTGTTCGGGTCTCGGCGTAATTCACAAAAAGCCGGACATAAAATACAGCCGCCGTGAGAAGGATATTTTAAGCCTTACGGAAATTCAGGCAAAAATACTTAATAATGCGGCACGTTATGTCAAAAAGGGCGGCGTACTGGTTTACAGCACCTGTACGATTCTTGCAGAGGAAAACGGCGGACAGATACAACGCTTTTTGAAAGAAAACACAAATTTTGAAATAGAGTATGAAAAACAGATACTGACGGGAGCCGACGGTGAAAGCGGATTTTATATCTGCCGCATGGCTAAAAACAGCTGATATCAGTCGGAACTACGGCGGTTTGAACGGGAAAGGATACAAAAGATGAAGATAAACCTCATGGATTTGTCACAGGAGGAAATGGCGGCGCTTGCGATCGAATTTGGAGAGCCGAAATTCCGCGGCAAACAGATTTTTGAGTGGATTCACCGCGGCGCGGAGGATTTTGACGAGATGACAAACCTGTCAAAATCGCTGCGTGAAAAGCTGCGCGAGCATACGTTTATCGGCAGTCCGAAAATTGAGGAAAAGTATGTTTCAAGGCTTGACGGCACAAGAAAGTACCTGCTTAGGCTGTGGGACGGAAATTTTATAGAGTCGGTTTTGATGAAATATGAGCATGGCTATACAATCTGTGTATCGTCGCAGGTCGGATGCCGCATGGGGTGTCGGTTTTGTGCGTCTACCCTTAAAGGGCGGGAGCGAAATTTGTCTCCCGGCGAAATTTTGGGGCAGGTTTTGTGCGTAAGGAAGGATTTGGGAGAACGTATATCGAATATAGTAATGATGGGCATAGGCGAGCCGCTCGATAATTTTGACAATGTGACAAAGTTCCTTGAAATCGTTTCCGCTCCGAGCGGAATAAACATCGGACAGCGGCATATAACTCTGTCAAGCTGCGGCATTGCCGACAATATAAAACGCCTTGCGGATATGGGATTTCAGATAACGCTTACGGTTTCGCTGCACGCGTCCGATGACGAAACAAGGTCGCGGATTATGCCGATAAATAAAAAATATAATATTGAGAAATTGATGGATGCCTGTGACTATTATGCCGAAAAGACCGGCAGGCGGGTATCATTTGAATACACACTTATTTCGGGAGTAAACGATATGGTCGGGAATGCGGATAAACTGGCGGAGCTGCTTAAAGGCAAGCTGTGCCATGTTAATCTTATACCGGTAAACAGGGTTTCGGAAACGGGGTTTGACAGAAGCGACAGAAAGCGTGTTGACGCGTTCCGTCAAAGGCTTGAACGTCACGGAATTGTCGCAACGGTAAGACGTGAAATGGGAAGCGACATCAACGCGGCGTGCGGACAGCTCAGAAATCAGAAAGGATAGTAGTATGGTTACGGAAATTTACGAACAGACGGACATCGGGATGCGAAGGGAGCTTAACGAGGACAGCTGCAGAGTCTGCGGATTTGAGGACGGCGGAGACAGCGGCTTTTGCATACTTGCCGACGGAATGGGCGGTCATAACGCGGGCGAGGTCGCGAGCGGAATGGCTGTTGACATAATCTCCGGGGAGCTTAACAAGCTTCCTAAGGATTCGGATATCGACACGGTGACGGCGAATATTGCCGAGGCAATCGATTTTGCCAATGCCAAGATTTACGAAATGTCGCTGAAAAATCCGGAGCAGGCGGGAATGGGTACCACAACGGTAATCGTGTATTCCTGCGGCGGGCGTATATGTATAGCGAACATCGGCGACAGCCGCGCATATCTTGTAAACAAAAAGGAGATATGCCGCATGACGATAGACCACTCGGTTGTGGAGCAGCTTATAAGGAGCGGCAGCATAACGCGGGAGGACGCGAAGGTACATCCGGACAAGAACATAATCACGCGCGCACTCGGTACGGAGGAATACGTTGACGCGGACTTCTTTGACTATGACGCGGAGGACGGCGATGTTATTCTTCTGTGCAGTGACGGACTTACGGAAATGGTTTCCGAGGAGGAAATTCAAGCCGTTGTGAACTCGGCGGAAAGCATGAAACAGGCGGTTGAAAATCTTATAAGCCGTGCAAACGAAAACGGCGGCGTGGACAATATAACGGTGATTGCGGTACGTTTTAATGAGGAGGGGACAGAGGTATGAACTTGGTAGGAAAGGTTTTGGCAAACAGATACGAAATAATTGAAGAAATCGGCAGCGGCGGTATGGCGGTTGTCTATAAGGCGAGGTGCAGACTTCTTAACAGGTTTGTGGCGATAAAGGTTTTAAGACCCGACCTCCAGAACGATGAGGAATTTGTGCGCAGATTCAATGTCGAGGCGCAGGCTGCGGCAAGCCTTACGCATCCAAACATAGTTTCAATATACGATGTCGGAAATCAGGACGGACTGCACTATATAGTTATGGAGTATGTTGAGGGCGAAACGCTGAAGGACTACCTTGACAAAAAGCACGTCCTTCCGTGGCGCGAGGCGGCGGAATACGCTATACAGATTCTCCGAGGACTTGAACAGGCGCATAAGAATTCCATTATACACCGCGATATAAAGCCGCACAACATAATAATGACAAGCGATGGCGTTTTAAAGGTGACCGATTTCGGCATTGCGCGCGCATCGGTGCAGTCAACCATGACCTGCGATAACAGCGCAATCGGCTCGGTACATTATATCTCGCCGGAGCAGGCAAGGGGCGGCTATACGGACGAACGCTCCGACCTTTATTCACTCGGTATAGTGCTTTACGAAATGCTGACCGGAGTTGTTCCGTTCGACAACGAAAGCCCGGTAACCATAGCGATAAAG